>NZ_JBRIMB010000024.1:0-66561 GCF_052977265.1 Shewanella sp. 0m-8
CCCAGAACAGTAAAACCAAGGCCTCAACGGTATGCCAAAAATAAAAATGCCGTTCACCTTAAGTGAACGGCATTACCGCATATGCGGGCATTTTTATTTAATATCGCTATTAGTTTTGCTCTGGTAGCGTCACATTTAGTTCTAACACTGAAAAATGGTCATCTGTCTGTTCAAGTTGCACCGATACTTGATCGGGGCCGACTTGCACATATTTACGGATCACTTCGATGATCTCTTGCTTCATCTGAGGAAAGTAATCTGGAGCGCCGCGCTCACCACGTTGGTGTGCGACGATAATCTGCAGTCGTTCTTTTGCTGTAACTGCAGTGCTTGGTTCCTTTTTCGTTTTGAAATAATCAAGAAGAGACATAATTAGCTACCAAATATTCGTTTTAAGAAACCTTTCTTCTCTTCCGTAAGAAATCGGAAAGGCAGTTCTTCACCTAATAACCTTGCTACAGCATCGCTATAGGCCATACCTGCATCGCTCTCTTGATCGATAATTACAGGTACACCAGAGTTAGAGGCTTTTAATACGGCTTGTGATTCAGGGATCACGCCGAGCAATGGGATCGCTAAGATCTCTTCAACATCTTGTACACTTAGCATCTCGCCTGTTGTTACACGGGCAGGAGAGTAGCGAGTCAGTAACAAGTACTCTTTAACTGGCTCTAAACCTTCTTCTGCACGCTTAGATTTACTTTGTAGCATGCCTAAAATACGGTCTGAATCGCGCACAGAGCTGACTTCAGGGTTGGTCGTTACAATCGCTGTATCGGCAAAATATAGCGCCATCATAGCGCCAGTTTCAATGCCCGCTGGTGAGTCACAAATAATATATTCGAAATCTTTGGCTAGATCTTCTAAGACTTTACCAACACCTTCTTTGGTTAAGGCATCTTTGTCGCGAGTTTGCGAAGCGGGTAATACGAAAAGCTGCGGGCAGCGCTTATCTTTAATCAGTGCTTGATTTAGATTTGCTTCACCATTAATAACATTAACAAAGTCATACACCACACGACGCTCACAACCCATGATTAAGTCTAAGTTGCGCAGACCAATATCAAAATCGATAACCACGGTTTTATGGCCTTTCATCGCAAGACCTGTGGCAATAGCAGCACTTGAGGTGGTTTTACCCACGCCACCTTTACCCGATGTGACAACAATAATTTGCGCCATTTATAATAATCCTTTCAATTTTGCGCTCTTACAGAGGCAATGATTCAACCGTAAGCGATTCGCCCTCTAGGCGAATACAACCGCTTGGAGCGGCTCCGTTTTGCTGAAGATTTTCAGTTAGCCAGTATTGACCTGCAATCGATACGAGCTCTGCTTCAATTTTTTGTGCCATGATAATCGCGTTTCTGTCGCCAGCAGCGCCAGCCATCGCCTTACCACGTAATGTGCCATATATATGGATACTGCCGTCGGCTATCACTTCTGCACCATTGCCCACCGCACCGACAATAATCAAATCTGCATTCTTGGCATAGATTTGTTGCCCTGAGCGGACATTTTGTTTAACGATTTTGGTCGTTTTAGGCATTTGAGGCTGTGAAGTGGCTTCTTTACCTGATTTGACTATGGCTAGACCAATCGATTTAGCTTGTTTAGTTAGCTCATTAGATGCACTGGTTATGCCAACAATAATCAATTGACGACTGGTTAAAATTTCTTTTAAACCCAGTATGTCAAAATCTGGAGCTTTTATAGCGCTAAGGTTGACCACTAAAGGCGCACCAATAAAAAATTGTGGTGCAATGGCAAGCTTAGCATCTAACTCTGCGGCAATAACTGCCATATCATTATTGTTGATATGCAGTACAGAAAGAGTAAAAGAAGAGCCTTTTAATTCGAGGCTAGGTGTTTGCATTCCTGAATCGCTCTCTAGAAAAAATTCAGCACAGGGCCGATATCCATTATATTCCTAACGGTCCATGTTATAGTGTGCATTCGTAGCTGGCAAGTTGAATAGTTTGGAATTTGAGTCGTATATGATCTGTGCAGTATATAAAAGCCGTAGAAAGGCTGAAAGTTATCTTTTCGTTGAAAAACGTAATGATTTTGAACGTGTTCCTGAAGCATTAATGGCCATGTTTGGCGAGCCGCAGTTAGTGATGATGCTACCCATCGAAAAGCGTGATCATTTAGGTTTTGCCGATATAAAAAAAGTAAGATCTGAACTGAAAGAAAAAGGATTTTATTTACAGTTACCACCTCCTGTTGTTAATTTATTAGAACAACATAAAAAAGACATCGGTTTTAATCCGGATTAAAAAGGGTTAATGCCATAAAAGATGTAACACAAGGGGTATTATGGTTTTTGGAAAACATGTTCTAGCACTGGCTTGCTGTTTAAGTTTGTCGCCTAACGTCGTCAGTGCGGCAAGTGAGCCTAAAGGTAGTTTTAGTGATTACGTTAACTCGCTACAACAAGATGCCATTGATAAAGGCATCAGTAAACAAACGATAGATGATGTTTTTCCAAAAATTAAATTGTTTAAAAAAGCGATGGTAACTGGACAAAACCAGACTGAAGTCCCTGTTACGCTTGAAACCTATCTCCCCAAAGCCGTGCCGCAATCAACTGTTGATGCGGCGCGTGCTTTGTATAAACAACATTATCCTGAACTTGAGAAAATGGGTCAACGTTATGGTGTGCAGCCACGCTTCATTGTGGCGTTATGGGGCGTAGAGTCTAACTTCGGTCAATTGCGCGGTGAGTTCCCTGTTTTATCGGTAACCGCATCGTTAGCCTATGAAGGGCACAAAGAAGACTTTTATCGTAAAGAGTTCTTTGCCGCATTAAAAATTGCACAGCGTGACGATATTGGATTTTCTGAATTAAAAGCCTCGTGGACTGGCGCAATGGGCAAAACTCAGTTTATGCCTAGCTCGTATCTTGCCTATGCTCAAGATGGTGATGGGGACGGTAAGAGGGATATATGGAATAACATCAGTGATGCATTTGCATCTACTGCTTATTATCTTCAGCAAGCTGGTTGGAAAGAGTCTGAAACCTGGGGTCGGCAAGTTCAGCTACCTAAGTCATTTGAAGCAAGTCTTGCAGACTTAAAGATAAAGAAAAGCTTTAATCAATGGCAGGAACTTGGCGTGCGCCGTTTTGATGGTAGTGATTTACCTAAGCGCGATGATATGCAGATATCACTGGTGATGCCTGATGGGGAAAATGGGCGTAAGTACCTGGTTTATGATAACTATCGCGGTTTACTACGTTGGAATGACTCAGATTACTTTGCTATTACTGTCGCTTATCTTTCAGAGAGAATTAAGTACCCGGCGATCATTTAAGCATTCACTTAAACGGTAAAAGAGAGATTTTATCGTGGTTGTTTGTTATCACCTCCGCGCTAGGCCCATATTTACGCTAACTTTGCCGTTAACTCGGCAGCGTTAGCGCTAATAATCCTTTTAAGGATACGCAGTATCTTTTCTAATCATAATCACAGATTTTAATAATAAGCCCATCTAAAAGGTGTAAGTAGGGCAATGCCCTAGTGCGAATGACAGCCATAGCGTTGTATAATAGCCAGCTAACTGATTTGGATGAGTGAATGATTTAAGCATGGCGTTTTGGAATGAAAAAACCTTAGCACAGATGACGACCGAAGAGTGGGAGTCATTATGTGATGGTTGTGGTAAGTGTTGCCTAAATAAATTGATTGACGACGAAACTGAGCAACTTTATTACACGAATGCCGCTTGTCAGTTACTCGATAATAAAGTGGGCCATTGTCAGAATTACGATCAACGCTTTAGCTTTGTGCCATCGTGTACCAAAGTCACCGTTGACAATATCGCGTCGTTAACTTGGTTGCCCGATAGCTGTGCATATCGTCGCCTGTTTTTGGGGCGAGAATTGCCTACTTGGCATCCTTTAAAAACGGGCTCGAAAGAGGCGATGATTTTAGCGGGAATGTCGGTAGCTGGTAAGGTAACGTGTGAAACTAAGATCCGAGATATTGAAGATCACATAGTGCTTTGGCCAATGAAAGATGTTGATTAATACTCAGGTATCAATATCTATATAAATAACAAAAACGCTCTAATAGAGCGTTTTTGCTTTGTAAGCCTGCATTATAGCAGTCAGTATAAAGAATTACTGATAGGAGCGCCTAGGTAGCTAGATTGACTTCTTTAATGATGGGATGATAAAAATCAGTAAAGCGAGCAGGTAGCCGCTAAATGCCACAATCATCCATTGCCCCATAGTGACGCCCATAAACTCCCATGGAATATCAGTACACATGCCTGTAGGCATAAAGATAGCAGGTAACCATTCATGAAGTGGTAGCCAAGTTGGAAATTCAGGTAGATATGAGCAGGTTGCAAAAGGAGAGGGATTCATCTGCATATCGACAAGCTCCAGCGCTAACTTTAACCCCCAAGCCGCGCTAACCCCCCAAACAATAACTCCGAGCGCACGAGCGATACGTGAGCGATGACCGATAGTACCAATTAGGCCTGCAAAGACGACTCCAAATACTGCAACGCGCTGATAAATACACATAACACAGGGATCAAGTTTCATGATGTGTTGAAAAAAGAGCGCGGCAAGCTCAAGTGCAACAGCTGAGAGCATTAAGGTTAGCCAAGCTGTTCTTGAGTGGGAAAAACGAATTAGTGCATTCAACGATAAAGTCTCCATTGCAAATAAAAAACGCCCTATTGAATAGGGCGTTTTATATGACTAACTATTTAAAAAATAGTTCAAATAATGCTTATCAATGTGCTGATATTACACCATCCGCCGCTGCTTGAGCAGAGTGGTGGATTAACATTTGACTGTCATAAAAATACTGAGTCATCTGTTCTAGGCCACCTAATTGAATTGCCAGCACACCTACGATAGACAATACAATAGTGTACGGCAATGCCATCCACACCATTCTGCCGTACGAAAGGCGAATAAGCGGTGCAATCGCAGAGGTCAGTAGGAATAGGAACGCAGCTTGACCATTTGGTGTTGCAACAGAAGGTAGGTTAGTACCGGTGTTAATAGCAACAGCAAGTAGATCGAACTGATCACGAGTGATTTGGCCGTTAAGTAGCGCAGCTTTCACTTCGTTAATGTAAACCGTACCAACGAATACGTTGTCACTTACCATCGACAATAGACCGTTAGCAATGTAGAAAATGACTAACTGAGTGTTGCCTTCATAGCTTAGTGCCCATTGGATTACTGGTGCGAACAGCTGCTGATCAATAATGACTGCAACGATAGCAAAGAAAACCGCTAATAGTGCTGTAAATGGCAGAGCTTCTTCGAATGCTTTACCCAGTGCGTGTTCATTAGTGATACCGTTAAATGCTGTTGCAAGAATGATAACAGATAGACCGATTAGACCAACAGAAGCTAAGTGCAGTGCAAGACCTGCGATTAACCACACACCAATAAGTGCCTGAATAAGTAATTTAACTTTATCGTGTTTAGTACGGTTAGCATCTTCATGAGCATCGTAATCAGATAAGATCTTATGAACTGCCTCAGGCAGCTGTTGACCGTAGCCAAAGACTTTGAACTTCTCAACTAAGAAACAAGTCGTAATACCAGCAAAGAATACAGGTACTGTCACTGGAGACATGCGGATAGCAAATTCAGCAAATTGCCAGTTTGCCTGGGCTGCAATGATCAGGTTTTGTGGCTCGCCAACCATAGTACAAACACCACCAAGAGCGGTACCCACACCAGCATGCATCAGCAAGTTACGTAAGAAACCTCGGAAAGACTCGAGTTCTTCTTGACATAGCTGCTCATGGCCATCAGATGTATGATCATGACTATCGCCAAAAGTTTTACCCGACGCTACCTTGTGGTAAATAGAGTAGAAACCGACAGCGACGGTAATGATAACTGCGATAACAGTTAGTGCATCTAAGAAAGCAGACAAAAATGCCGATGCCATACAGAACATCATCGATACAGCAACTTTTGAGCGAACCTTAGTAATCATCTTGGTAAAGACAAAAAGTAGCAGCTGCTTCATGAAGTAAATACCGGCGACCATAAAGACCAGCAGTAACACTACTTCAAGGTTTGCTTCGATTTCATGTAGCACTTGGCTCGGCGAAGTCATGCCGATAGCCACAGCTTCAATCGCTAATAATCCACCCGGTTGTAATGGGTAGCACTTAAGGGCCATAGCTAAGGTGAAAATAAATTCAACAACTAACAGCCAGCCTGCAATAAACGGGTTAAAGTAAAATACGATTGGGTTGATCACCAAAAACGATATGATCGCGAGTTTGAACCACTTAGGTGAATTACCCAAGAAGTTGTCAAGAAACGCCCGACTCATTGTCACAGGCATGGAATCCTCTCTATTGATTTTTTATAGTTTCTAGTAGCCAAAATGGTTGAATTTTCTACTAGAGATAAATAAGCCAATGCTAAAGGTAAAACCTTTTCGATAACTTAAAAAGCCCCTAATGACGAAACAGCTATCTATATCAAAAAAATATCACTTAAACTGAACTGTTAGCGCAAAAAGTGAGCGGTTCGACAGCTTTATTTCGCTAGTCATCGTCTAATAAGCCTGTTTTAGTTTTCATTTCCTACCGCTCTGGTATGATCAGTCACAGAACAACACTAATAATCGGATAGAGTAGGCTTATGATCATCAATGCCAAAGGCCCTGCAAGCTTTGCAGAGAAGTATATTGTACGATCCATTTGGGAAAATAAGTTTCCTCCAGGCTCTATTCTGCCCGCTGAACGTGAGCTTTCAGAATTGATTGGTGTCACCCGTACGACATTGCGTGAAGTACTGCAGCGTTTGGCTCGAGACGGATGGCTTACGATTCAGCACGGTAAACCAACCCGTGTTAATAATTTCTGGGAAACGTCAGGACTAAACATTCTAGAGACGATTGCTGATCTTAACCCGGATGGTTTTCCTGAATTAGTAGACCAGTTGCTGTCTGCGAGAAGCAGTGTCAGTGCAATTTATTTTAGAGGTGCTATTCGCAATAGTCCTGATAAAGCAGTTGCAGCACTGGCGACGATTAATGAGCTTGAAGATACTGCTCAGGCCTATGCGGATTTCGATTACGAACTACAGCACACCTTAGCATTTTCGTCAGGTAATCCACTTTATGTTTTAATCCTAAATGGATTTAAAGGCTTATATAGCAGAGTGGGGCGTTACTATTTCTCAAGTGCTGAAGCACGAGCATTGGCGATGGATTTTTATAAGCAGTTGCAGCAACTTGCTATCGATAAAAATTACACTGATGTACCTGCGTTAATGCGCACTTATGGTATTAATAGTGGCGTTATGTGGCAGAGCCTACGTGATGACATGCCAAAAGAACTGGGTCAATCAGATACCTAGAATGTCACGTATATCAAATTAATTAAAAAGCCATCGTAACGATGGCTTTTTGCTTTTAGTATTAACTGAGCAACAGATAGTGATTATTGGGCTACAGGTCAAAGCGGTAATAGAGATCGAGAGACTGCTCAATGGAGCCTGACACACTTTCTAGGTACAATTGCGATAACAGGTAGTATCTAACTGTCATTTCATAACCTGGGTTAAATACGCCAACACCATATTTGATCATCAGTTTGTCACCGATAAAGCCACTGATAGCGAAGCGACCATCATCATTTGCATCGAGTTGCACATTAGAGAAGCCAATCTTCTCAATAATGCTGGTGGCGGTATTACCTATGTTACCAATAGCGCCGCCGTCAATTTGACTGCTCAATGAAAGGGCGGCTCCCATCATTAAGCCGCTATTTTGATCTATGCTGTTGTCACTCAACCCAGTCCCTCTGACAATATAGTTGAGAATTTCAGCCTGCTCTTTGGCAGGATTTGAAAATAGATTAACAATGGGTTTCATCGGGGTGCCGGTGATGCGCACGCCTGCAACAACATCTTCATCCTTAATGACTCTAACCGCTTCAATATTAAGGTTTGGCACGTCAATAGGACCAACAAACTGCATTTCGCCTGCTCGTATTTGTAGAGTTTGCCCCATAAATTTGTAATTGCCGTCGACGACCTTGATTTCTCCAAATAGTAAAGGAGGTCTAAAAGGATCTTGTTTTAATTCTAACTGACCTTGCAGTTTACCTGTTAACCCCATGCCATCGACGCGTAGATTATTGCCAACATTCAAGTTTACTTGGGCTGACACGGCGAGCGGTGATACTTTTGCTTGCTCAGATGCCTGGCTGTCGGTAAAGACGACATCTTTTGAAAGGGCAACACCGCCTTCTGGCAGTTGTACTATGGTTATGTGCCCTGATGGCACATTGATATCACCACTAATATCGAAAGAATGATCGGTGAATTTTACTTGTAAATCCGTTCCTACATTTAAAATAGCAAGCGGCGGTTGGATCACGGCTAAGTCTTTACCCTTTAAACCGAAAGCACCTTTGAGCTTTTGTTGTGCCCAATCTAGCTGGCCGTCGACGTAGGCTTTTCCTTTGCCCATTTTGAGTTCGCCATCAATTTTTGCTTTTTTGCCCGAAAAGATAAAATCGAGATCGATATCTTCTAATAATGTCGGGTTTGCTGTAGCCATGATTGACCCCTTATTGAGTGATACTTCACCTGATACTTGAGGTTCGTTTAAGCTACCGCTTATTTGCAATTTACTTGAGATTTGTCCTTCGAGGACTTCAAGCTCAGGTAGTAATTCAGCTAAAGCTTGTAAGTTAATTTGTTGTAGCGACAGTTGTCCCTGCATTTTTCTATCAGGGCTGACATTAATCGCCAGATTGGCATCCATACTGGCGATGTCGTGGGATTCCAGAGACAGTGAGCTAACCAGCTGCTTTTCATCTAACCGGCTACGTAGCAGTAGCGACTTATAGCCAATAGCGACATCACTATTATTGGTTGCTTTAAAGTCGATATGGCCTTGTGATAGCGATAATTCTACATTGCCGGTGGGCTTTTTATCTTCAAACCATTGTAAGTTTGAGGTTAATGTCGCTGGGCCTTTCCAATCAAGGCTTTCAGGTAACCAAGGTTCGACTAAGACGCCAAGATCACCAACAAATTCGATTCCAGCCTGGCCAGTTAGGCCGAGTTGAATTGGCATCTTTGCACATAATTGCCCACCGATGTGGGACAGGCAAAATGGTGCGATGTTGCCTTCATTTTTATCTAAACTATATTCAGCAGTCATCGGTGCTTCAAGGCTAATATCACCGAGTTTAGAATTTAGTGAAAGCCGATTAACCCGCGCGTTAATATGTTGTTTAAGCTCGTTGTACTGGCTGCTAATATCCGTTGTCAGTTTAACATCGCCATCTGATTTGAGAGTGAGTGACTGTTGGATTAAATTCCCCTCTGTGTTTACCACGATACTGGAGAGGTCGAGTTCTTGGTAGCTAAACTCTTGCAAGTTGAGTGCAGCCTTAAAAGCTTGATTATCGAATGGTTTGTAGTGTCCAGCTAGCGACAAATTTGCAAGCTCTAGTGCTAAAAACTGCAGTTCGTTAGCATTGAGCGAGACCGCAATATCGGGATGTTCGTTTTCACCCGATACATTAATATCTGCGTTAATGGTCCCTTTGGCGTCAGGCTGCCATAGACTTAAATTGGGCACATTAAGCTCTCCAGTCAACGCCCAGCGCTTATCGACTTCTCCTTGGATAAATAGTCGGCTCTGTAAAGCAGTAACATTGAGGCCATCAGAGCTTAAATACCATTTATTGTTAATGGCGATCCCGCCGTCAACATTGAGCGGGTAATGCATAACATGCCCACTAAGGTTAGCTTGTTCAATATCGATAGACCAAGTCTTGTCGGCGAGGCTGAACTTACCGCTAGTATTTAAAGGGCCAGTAATATCACTGTTAGGCAAGACTTGGCTCTGTGTTACTTTTAGCTGACTAATATCGAAGTTTTGCGCAGCAACTTTGGCGTCCCAACTTAATTGCTCACCATATTTAAATTGGCCTTGTAGGATGACTGAGCCAAGGACGTCGTTATAAGCGTGTAGCTTTTCAATATCAACACGACTATTAGCGTGTTTCAGTACAGCGTCAATGTCGAGCGTTGGTTGGTAGTTTGAGGAGAATAAACTTCTCATCGTTACTCTTTGAGTGCCTAAGTCGCCTTGGCTGGTGAGCGTAATATTGGCGGCACTATACTCAGCGTCTTTTAGTGGCCATTGTAACTTTTTAGCGTTCAAACTTAGTTGGTAGGGAATATTTGGCTTAGTGAGGTCGATTGTCGAGTTGATGTCGAAACTGAATTGACCGCTACCGACGATATGGCTTGTAAGATCCTTAAAGTCTTGCTTGACGGTAATGTTGACGTTTTGTTTTTCAAGTCCTGGCAATTCAGTGACTTGGTGAAGTGATATGGAGGACTTTATATCCATTGGATAATCGTCAATAAGCGACATTTGTCCTATAAGGCTAACGTCACCGTAACTGTGGCTAGCTTTAAAATCATCAATATTGATCAAAAACTGTTGGTAGCTGCCACTTAAGTGCAGGTGGCTAAAATGATCTTTACGCGGCCCAAGCACCAAGTCACCATTGTCGATATTTAAGGCTTCAACAAAGACTGGAATAGGCATAAATACTGGTGGAAGATTTGCCATAGCCCAATCTTCAGTCGCTTTATTTATATCTGGATTTGTCTGTTTTGCTTTGGTTTTGTTGCTCTCTTTCGGCGAGATAGTCGTGGTCAGTGCTTGTTCCGGTGTGGTCTCTTCGAAAGGAATAGAGACAAGTAAGCCTTCAGAATAAATGGAGCTTGCACGGATCCCCGTTGCAAGCCACTCGGTACTTAAATTGAGCTGATTGGCGTTAAAGTCCATATCATTCACGCGAACAGTGACGTTTTGTAGGGCTCCGCTGACTAAGGTAATCGCAAATGGTAGAGTGATCTCTTGGTTTTCTGTTTCATCACTCTTAGTTTTATCGGGTTCAGTTTCATTACTGCCAGTTTCATTGCTCTTAGTGTTACTGCGCTCAGTTGAATCACTCTGTGTTGAACCAGTTGTAAGGGCGTTATTATTGACGTTGCTGGCAAGGGTATTAGGGGCAGCGGTTAACGATGAGTTCTGGATATGGTCATTGTTAAGTGCGAGCTCTGTCTTAGCTTGTGTTGGGGATTCTTCACCAAGAAGTGCAGTGTCTATTTCAACATTGACTTTTGAGCTAGTTAACTGCTCTACGCAAAGTTGTTTTTGCATTAAGCACATGGGATTCCAAGCAAGCACGAGATCTGAGATCTCTACTTTAACGCCATGCATTTGCCAAGCGGCATAATTGAGTTCAAGTTGGCGGTTAATTTGACCTGACTTGTAATCAAGTTCCAAATCAGGCACCAAGGTGTCGGCCAACTTTACCGCAATATGACTGCCAAACTGTGTACCAATTAATATTGCGGCGCAGACTAAAATAAGCAGTGGCGTGTAAATAATCACCCGACTTATTCGTTTAAACCAACGCCATACTCTAGCTTTCAAACTGAGTTTATTTGCTGCTGGTTGCTGGGGGAATGTGGTTTGTGACTGTTGTTCAGAAGTCGTCATAACACCGACCCCATAGTGATATGAATTCGCCAAGGGCGACTAATAGTATCAGTCTCTTTCAAACCGATACCGATATCGAGTTTAACGGGGCCGATAGGTGAGATCCAATGAATACCTGCACCGACGGAAGTCACAAGTTCTACTTGGTTAACGTCAAAAGCATTACCGGCATCGATAAATGTTGCAACCCGCCAATGTGGCGTTAAATAGTATTGATATTCCAAGCTGCCGACCATCAAGTAACGCCCACCAACAACCTCCCTGACAACTTCTCCTTCGGCATTAACACTGTCAATATAAGGGCCTAGCTCATTGTAACTATAACCACGAATACTTTGGTCTCCACCTGCAAAGTAACGTAATGAAGGCGGGATCTCTGCCAGTGAATAGTTACTGGTTAAGTTGGCTGCCATATCTAAGCGGGAAACGATCCTGTGCTTTTCAAAAAATGTATCTATCCATATGAACTTGGACTGTAAACGTGCAAGCCTAACTTCCGAACCTAAATTAGGGTCGGCATATTCGAGACTATAGAATTGGAAGAAACCTGATTTCGGATCGAGAGAATTATCACCACGAACCGTTTTAGAGAGGCTAGTGCCAAATAAAACGTATCTAGGATCATAGTCAACCCCCGATTGAGTGTAGTTCTCGCTCATCACTTCGGCTGAATAGTTAAACAGCCATTTACTTTCAAGGCGTTGATGTCTTATCACCGCTAATACTGTTTTGGTCGATTCAAGTTGCCCGGTATTATTAAATTGGCGCTCGTCGGCATTGTATACCTGTGTAACACCATACTTGTCCCGTAGCATTCCAACTCGGATCTTTAACTGATCGTCAATGGGATGGGTGAGGGGGATAGTATAAGTCGTTAAAAACTTAGGTTTATCCGGTGACCACTCGGCAGTCGTTTCCTGTGAGTGACCATATTTATTAATTTGTGGGGTACGCCAAGTGACTCGTACTCTAGGTTCAAGATTGTTATCGACAGTGTTACCGATATCTGCACCTAGACCTAACTCTATTGAATGATAAGGTCGAGAGCTCAGTTCGACACGAATCGGAACTTGTAAGTCTTTTACTTGATCAACAAGAGGCAACACCTTGATATTAGAAAAGTAACCGGTATCTAACAGTTGTCTGTTTAATTGACCTAAATTAGCGGTGCTATAGGGGGCATCAAGTTTAAAAGGGATCAGCTGTTCTAAAATTTGTGGCTCTAAGGTAGAGCCTGTAAAACTGACTTTACCAATGTGATATCGCTTACCTGAGTCATAATAAAGTGAGATTTCTGCAGTGTTAAAGTCACGATTGACGGCGATTTGAGCTAAATCAAACTTACCATCAAAGTAGCCTCTAGCCAGAGCGAGAGTCAGTAGTTGAGACTTGATATCGTCGTAAGTACCTTGATTGAGTTTATCTCCAGGACGGATCGTTAATTGACTGAGCCATTTTTCAAAAATGGGGTCATTACGCATTTCACCTTTAACTTGAATATCAACCCAACTGATTAATGTCGGTGGTCCCGCATCAATATTAATCTTGAGCACCCAGGCTTTCTTTTCATTGTTGATGATCTGCTGGGATATTTTACTGTGGTAATAGCCCATAGAGTGCATCGCTGCGTTAATGTTATCTTCGGCGTTAAAGATATAGGCTCGGCGTTGTACGCTGGAGTCGGGTAAGGTGCCTAAGTGAGCTTGAACATTACGTGCAAGGCTTCCCTCAACACCTTTTATGTTAAGTGTTAACCAGTCATTTGCCTGGGCGGAAAACGTTGTTACTGTCAGAGTGACAAGTATCAAGATTAAGCTCAGCATTCGGATTAAACTTATCAACAAAATTAGACTCTTATTATTAGGACAGCCTATTGTCACTAGAATAGTGCACTCAAGCAAGTTGCTGATTGTAATTATGGCCGAAAATAGTTACAAAGAGAGCAAATAAATATAATTGGGTGCGGTTTGTGAAGTATCAGTCGTTCAGTTCTACAATGTTGGTTGTTTTATCGTCATTCTTGTCTGTAAATGTGGTGGCCAGTGATAAACCATTCTCAATTGCGATTCATGGTGGTGCGGGCACTATTTCCAAGGCCAATTTAACCGCTGAGCAGCAAACTGCGTATCGGGAAAAATTACAACAAGCTGTGGATGCTGGCTATGATATTCTCGCTAAAGGTGGCGACAGTTTAGTTGCTGTTCGAGCGTCAATAAATATCCTAGAGAATAGCCCACTTTTTAATGCTGGACTTGGCGCTGTGTACACTTATGATGGCAGCCACGAAATGGATGCCTCTATCATGGACGGTAAAACCATGAATGCTGGGGCTGTCGCAGGGGTAAGACACATTAAAAACCCTATCGATTTGGCTGTAACCGTCATGGAGAAATCTCCCCATGTGATGCTTGCGGGTCAGGGCGCTGAAGAGTTTGCCTTAACTCAAGGCTTCACGTTAGTACCGGCTAATCACTTTGACACAGAAAGTCGTTATCAACAGTTAAAAACTGCCAAAGAAAAAATCCAAAAAGCGGAGTCGAATCCAGATTATCAAGCCAGTACTGGTGCTAATATGCACCATAATTATCAGCAAAGCGCCCTTGATTACAGTGAGTTTGACTATAAATTTGGCACGGTAGGCGCAGTAGCCTTAGATCAAAACGGTAACCTTGCAGCCGGCACCTCTACGGGCGGTATGACGGCTAAACGCTTTGGCCGTATTGGTGATTCGCCTGTGATAGGTGCGGGAACTTATGCTGAGAACGGTGTTTGCGCAGTCTCGGCTACGGGCCATGGTGAGTATTTTATACGTTACCACGTGGCAGGCGATATTTGTGCAAAAGTGAAATACCAAAACAAGTCCATTATTCAAGCGGCCGATGAAGTGATAAATCAACGTTTGATCACGGCTGGTGGCACAGGCGGTGTGATTGCAATCGATCAACGAGGCAATATCGCAACCCCTTTTAATACCGAAGGCATGTACCGAGCGACTCGAAAAAACAACGAACCTGCGCAAGTGATGATTTGGTCAGATCTTTAATGTGAAGTGATGTGCACGGAAGGTAAACATTTCCTATCGTGCACCTCTATTTACGATATTTTAAAGCGGTGCAATATTATTCCTATAGAGGGTTAAACCTAGAGAAAATGGCTAGAACAAGGGAGTTAGAACAAGGAAGCTAGAAAAAGGGATTTAGGTAAAGGGAAAAACGCGACGACTCACTTAAGAAACTCGCTCATAAATACCTACGTAAATAAGTGACTGCTAAAGTGAGTGTTTGCTTAAACGAGTACGTGCTCAGATAAGCGAGTGTTTTAGTAAATAAGTACTTAAATAAATATTCACTAATGTAAAGAGCCACTAGCTTATATAATGTAGCTAGATTTTGACTGTTTAAGCATTTTATGACGAAGCAAACTATAGCTGTTGAAACCGCTCCTAAAACAGCTCCTACTCCTAATAAAGAGACTAAGCCCGATCGTGCCACGGCTATGCTAAACATTATTGAGCAGGTTAAGCAGGAGCTCCCATTATATGAACCTGAAACTTTTGTCTGCGGCCCAGATGGCAGCTGTATAGGTTGTCCGAAGAAACTCATAGAGTTAGTGGATAGCGAATTAAGCTACTGGGAGTCAGCAATATCAAATGGCAGAACCCCCCAATTTGATGAAATACGCCGCTTTGGAAAATTGTGCAGCAGTGTAAAGCGTGGCCTGGCCCGTAATGGTGTATTAGACAAATATCAACAATTAAAAAGTGCTGATCTAAAATAGCTTACCCATGACTAGCAATTTTTAGCGCAAAATACTCATTTCCTAAACCTCGGCTCAACGTGTTTATAATCATGGCACCAACAAATTGATTAACAAATATCTATACAATGAGACCGATAGATTAACGCTTTGGCATTAACGCGAGTCGTTAGCTGATGTCCAATGACCCGTTAGTTAAAATATGTGAATTGGGTCACGAACTTATATTTGTATGGTTTTGAATAAAAAGCCAAAATGCCGCGCAATCTCTTTCCCCTAAAATAGCGTATTCGCATAAAAAGGTTGCACATGAGCAAGAAATTTCTGATCACTTGGGATCAAATGCAAGGTTATACCCGTGAGTTGGCTGAGCGCCTGTTACCTGCACAGCAGTGGAAAGGCATTATTGCAGTTAGCCGCGGTGGTTTAGTACCTGCAGCCATTTTGGCTCGTGAATTGGGCATTCGCCATGTCGATACGATCTGTATTTCAAGTTACGATCACGACCACCAAAGAGAAACGAAGATCATTAAGCAAGCGCCTGGCGATGGCGAAGGCTTTATTGTAATCGATGATCTTGTTGATAGTGGCTCAACGGCTAAAATCGTACGTGATATCTACCCTAAGGCTAAGTTTGTCACCGTTTGTGCAAAGCCTGCGGGTAAACCTTTGGTCGATGACTATATTGTCGATATCGCTCAAGATACCTGGATTGAGCAACCGTGGGACACTGGCGTAAGTTTCAGAGAGCCACTTTGTAAGTAGATGTGAACTGATATACTGAAAGCCGAGGCATTGCTTCGGCTTTTTCATGTAAAGCCATAAACCATCTACTTCAATTGAGGCTTATCATCAATTAGATTTTCCCAAACCTCAACGACAGCCCTAGATTAAGCATTTAAGATAATTATTTATCCAAGCTCCCATCCATAGAGACTCGCTCATCACATCTGTCAAATACACGGCTTTAGTACTTTCTTATTAGCATCCCTAAAGCATCGGTGTATAAAGTTAAGCTTTCTATACACTTCAGTTTAAGCTCCTAAATCAATGTTGATTTTGCCTATGCCTTGAATAAATAGACTAAAAGATATGTTTATGTTGTTTTGCTAATATGTGATTGCAGAAGCTCCCTTGCAGGCATATAACTTAAATCGACTTTAATTGCCCTTTTATTGAGAAGGTAGGCTCTTGACCTAACGTATTACAGATTCAGTCAGATTATTTATAAACTAATTAGGAATAATCCATACAGATTAGTTATCTGGTCAATTAAGATTGCACATATATATTTGCGACGCAAGTCAAAATATTGACAGTAATAAGTTGAACTTTTACTGTTTGTGATTTATCGTATTATACATTAAATACAATGGCTTAACTCAATAGATTTATGTTTGTTTGTAAGTTTTGACAGTGCTTAAAAACGCAATATCTATAAAGTAAACAAATATCCACCAAGGTTAGTTATATTGAGAACTTTTAAATTGCAAAAATTTTTTATACTGCTAATTGCTACTAATTTCCTTGGTTTGACTGGCTGTGCTGGATATGAACCGCTGGAGAGTCAGACTACAGAAAGTGCAATTCAACAACAGAATTGGGTTGTTCAACAACAACAAAACTTTACTGTCCGAGCAATAAATAGAACGAAACGAGATAATGGTAATAAAGTTCTAGTTGAGCTTGAGAACTATTTTGATGGAAGGCATTCAGTTAGACTAACCGAAAGCAAAGGCAGTTGCATCGATAACATACCAATATCGAAAAGTCATGAATCCATAATGTTAATAGGAAATGATTATATTCACACAATACGGAATGATATCTGTGTTGGTGGTATGTTCTACGGTGAATATATATTTTCATCCGGCTTTTCTGATGTTGAAGACCAAAAATTGAATTTGGTTACCTATGCATTATTTAGCGGGCTCGATATCGATGGTGTCATTTTTGGCTCAAATGATATCAAGCAAGTTATTTCAGCATTTAAGGAATCGAATCGTATTATAAGTAGCGTTACAAAAATTTAGCTATGCTACAAATAGAATGCCGTTTTTACTGCTTTATCACATCACTTGATATGAAGTACTGCTTTCATTCTCCACCTGAATTGGCAAATGTTAGCTAAACTAAAAAAGAGTAGCTAAATAGGGGACTGAAATGGATTCAATCAATGTAGAAGAACATATGGATCGCCAGCCAGTGTTGTTATCGCCTTCCATGTCACTAGCAACAGCAGTAGAACGTCTTTTGGATAACAAGAAACTGGGCGCCGCAGTGGTCGAAGATGATGGTCGGTTAGTGGGTTTTTTATCGCAGCAGGATTGCCTTGCTGTGATGCTCAAAAGTAGTTATCACTGCGATTTAACTGCAATCGTCAAAGATTGTATGCGTACCGATGTATTATCTGTGACTCCAAGCACCAGTGTATTGCAGTTAGCGGAGCAGATGTTAGGCCCTAAGCCAAAAGTATACCCGGTAATTGAAGATGGCAAAGTGGTTGGCACCATTAATCGGACCAATGTATTGCAGGCGATTAATACCTACATGCAGCAGTGTTATCTAACGCCAGCTTAAAAACTTCAGCGCCGAGTTTATGGGTCTGTGATATTGAGAGTTGGCGGCATTGCGGACTCTCTTTTCGTTTTAGCGACAGAGCATACCTCATTAGCCACAAATCTGCCGAGTTAGCCTTACTAAGACAAAGTATTTTCAAGCCAGCTATACCAACATCCTGCGTTCCTTGCTAGGATCACTCTCTTTCGTCCTGGCTATGGAATTTGCACTTGAGTTCGCAACAGCATCCTTTATCTAACGCATTCTTAAAACACTGTTATGAAGCTGACGCCGCCAAAATTAGGCGTCGTCTTTTTAGGCTTAGAAAAGAGCCTGACTCAGAGGCAAAAACAGCCACTCTTGAACAGCTCGAGCTGTTAGCACTAGAGTCGCGTCAAAAAGTCGAACTGCGTTTGGCTAATCGCCCAAAAATCAGCTACCCAGAGAGTTTACCTGTATCGCAAAAACGTGATGAGATCAGCAATGCGATTTCAGGCAATCAAGTGGTGATTGTCGCGGGCGAAACGGGCTCAGGTAAAACCACTCAGCTGCCTAAAATTTGTTTAGAACTGGGTTTAGGGTCTCGCGGCCTTATTGGTCACACCCAGCCGCGTCGATTGGCTGCGCGCAGTGTTGCTACGCGAATAGCTGAAGAGATGAATACACCTCTTGGTGAGGCGGTGGGCTTTAAAGTACGTTTTGCCGATGCGATTAATAATGACTCATATATTAAGTTAATGACTGACGGTATTTTGTTGGCTGAATTAACCAATGATAAATACCTCAACCAATATGACGCCATCATTATCGATGAGGCTCACGAGCGAAGCCTTAACATCGACTTTATCTTGGGCTATTTGAAAAACGTCTTAAGTAAACGTCCCGATCTTAAAGTGATTATTACCTCTGCAACCATCGATGTTGAGCGTTTTTCAAAGCACTTTAACAATGCACCCGTGATTGAAGTCTCTGGACGTACTTATCCTGTTGAAACGCGATATCGCCCGTTGGTGCAAGACCAAGATGAGGATCTTGATCTTATTGAAGGTATTTTTGCCGCCACCGATGAACTGATAAATGAGGGGCTAGGCGATATCTTGATCTTTATGAACGGTGAGCGAGAAATTCGTGATGTTGCCGAGCAGCTAAACCGGCGTCAGTATCGCGATACAGAAATTTTGCCACTGTATGCGCGTTTGTCTTATGGCGAGCAATCAAAAGTCTTTAAGAGCCATGTGGGCCGTCGCATTGTACTTGCAACGAACGTCGCCGAAACCTCGTTAACGGTTCCGGGTATTCGTTATGTCATTGACCCAGGTACAGCGCGTATTAGCCGATATAGTTACCGCACCAAAGTACAGCGACTACCGATTGAACCTATCTCGCAAGCAAGTGCCAACCAACGACAGGGGCGTTGTGGTCGTGTCGCGCCAGGTATTTGTATTCGATTATATAGTGAAGATGATTTCATCTCACGCCCAGGCTTTACCGATCCTGAGATCCTGCGGACCAACTTAGCCTCTGTTATTTTAAAGATGCTGTCGATTGGCCTTGGCGATATCGAGGGGTTCCCGTTTATTCAGCCACCTGATGCGCGCTACATTCGTGACGGCTTTATGTTGCTTGAAGAGTTACAGGCGGTAGTTAAGAAGAAAGATCAGCTAAGTTTAACACCACTTGGGCGTCAGCTTGCTCATATCCCTGTGGATCCGCGTCTTGCACGTATGGTGATTGAAGCGCAGCAAAATGGTTGCTTGCATGAATCACTGGTGATCACTGCGGGCCTATCTATTCAAGATCCACGCGAACGGCCAATGGACAAGAAGCAAGCGGCAGATCAGGCCCATAATCGCTTTAGTGATAAAGACTCAGACTTTGTTTCATGGCTAAACCTGTGGGATTACCTAAAGCAAAGCCAGAAAGAGTTGTCGAGTAGCCAGTTTAGAAAGCAGTGTAAGAGTGAGTTCCTCGCCTATTTACGCGTTCGTGAGTGGCAAGACCTTTACACCCAGCTCAGGCAAGCGACCCATGAGCTGAAATGGAAGCTAAATGCGCCGACTGAAGAGCTCAATTACGAAGCGTTGCATCGCTCATTACTGACAGGGTTACTGAGTCACATCGGCTTTAAAGATAAAGATAAAGAGTATTTAGGTGCGCGCAATCGTAAGTTTTTTGTGTTTCCAGGATCGCCGTTAGCGAAAAAAGGCCCTAAATGGATAATGGCAGCAGAGCTGACTGAAACCTCACGTTTATTTGCCCGTTGCTGCGCTAAAATTCAACCTGAGTGGGTTGAGCCTTTGGCTACGCACTTGGTGAAGAAGAACTATGTCGAGCCGCATTTTGAATCCAAGCTTGGCTCCGTAGTCGCGCTAGAAAACCAAGTCCTCTATGGCCTGCAAATAGTGAACCGTCGTAAGGTGCAATATGGCCCTGTGGAGCCGGTTGAAGCGCGCGAGATTTTTGTGCGCTCGGCACTTGCTGATGGTGAACTCAGAACTAACGAAGCTTTTTTCATAAAAAATCAAAAGTTGTTGTTAGATATTGAATCGCTAGAGCACAAATCACGTCGGCGTGACATTTTGGTAGACGAACAAGCTTTGTATGCGTTTTATGAGCCGAAAATCCCTGATGGCATTTACAATGCGCCTAAGTTTTTAAAGTGGTGGAAAGACGCTAAAAAGACTACGCCCGATCTATTGGATTTCGAACGTGAAACCTTGATGCAGCGTAGTAGTGATCATATCTCGCTATTGGATTTTCCTGAGAAATGGCATAAAGGTAATTTAATCCTCAAGGTGAGTTACCACTTTGAACCATCGACAGCCGATGATGGTGTCTCTGTGCATATTCCTGTCGCGTTGATCAACCAAGTCGATGAGACGGATTTTGACTGGATTGTACCAGGGCTGCGTGAAGAGAAATGCATCGCGCTAATTAAGTCTTTGCCTAAGGCGCTTCGACGTAACTTTGTGCCAGCACCTGACTATGCAAAGGCGTGTTTACAAGCGATGACGCCGTTTGAGCTGCCATTAATCGAGGCTATGTGTAAGCAACTGCTGCGAATGAGTGGTACCCGTATTTCGCCCGATGATTTTGACTCGACTCAGTTTGCTAAACACCTTTTAGTTAACTTTAAGGTTGAAGGTGACAAGGGGAAGTTGCTCGCTGAAGGGCGAGATTTAGAGACGTTAAAAGCGAGCATGCAGGGCCAAGTTGTAGAGGCTATTCGTCAAGTTGCTGACTCAGGTATTGAGAAAAAAGGACTTGAGCTATGGAGCTTTGGCGATCTACCTAAACAGTTTGAACAAAAGAAAGGTAACTTTGAAGTTAAAGCGTTTCCGGCACTGGTGGACGATAAAACATCGGTATCGATCAAATTATTTGATGACGAATTTGAAGCACAAAAACAGCATCGAATTGGTTTGCAACGTTTACTGTTACTCAATATTCCATCACCGGTAAAACATCTGCAGAAATCACTGCCAAATAAAGCCAAACTGGCGATGTATTTCAATCCCTTTGGCCAAGTGAATATCTTAATTGATGATATCTTGTCGGCAGCTGTGCAGCAGTTACTGGATGAGAAGGGCATTGATGTGCGCTCACAATCCGCCTTTACCGAGGCTAAGGATTGGGTTAGGCAAGAACTGAACCCGACAGCAGAAAAGATAGCGTTAAAAGTTGAAGAGATCTTAACGATTTTCAACCGCATCAAAAAGCGCCTTAAAGGTAAAATCAGCTTGGATATCGCCTTTGCGATGAGTGATATTCAAAGCCAATTAGACCAACTGGTTTTTAAAGGGTTTGTTGAGCAGTCTGGCTGGCAGCGTCTTGGTGATCTTAATCGTTACTTGAAAGGGATTGAAAATCGCTTAGAGAAGTTGCCGGTTGACCCAAATCGCGACAGGATCCACATGCACAGCATCAATAAGGTGCAAGAGGTACTTAAGGCGCAAATGGCAAAGTTGCCTAAATCTATGCCGGTACCAGATGAGCTGATAGAAGCGAGATGGATGATTGAAGAGTATCGAGTATCTTGTTTTGCACAGGTTTTAGGTACGGCTTATCCTATTTCGGAGAAGCGTATTTTGAACCAGATAGCGCAGGTATAAGTTAACTCAGTAGCACCTGATTAGCACTGAAAAACGCACGGCTCATAGTCGTGCGTTTTTTTATAGATAAAAGTCCGCTTCCCCATCGTTTTTGCCCCAGCTTTATTTTCTTGCTTCAACTCTGCTGCAATACGGTTGTCCATTCGCCTTTAACCACATCCCCCTAATAGTCACCTGTACGTTATTTGCCCATTATTAAAATATGCTTAATACCTCTTAGTGAATACTTTGTTAAAAAATCAAGTGGTTTGTTCGATATTTAACCTGGTTTGCATCGTTGTTTAGAATCTTATGAATAGCTTAATGAGTGGTTTTATTGGTTAATTAATCGGTTTATGTGCTTAGGAAGGGTGTTCTTGATACTTCTGGTTTAAAAATGATGATCTAGATCAACTCGGCTATGGTTTTACCGAATTGTGGGTATACATAACATTGTTAACTTATTGATATCATTTTAAGCAAGATGAAAGTACATAGTGAATGGCTGCGATAGGTCGTTAATTTTCTAGCTTTAACCTAAATCAGTGCCCAATAAAAATGTTAAATAGCCCCACTTGCTGGAGGATTTATGAGTTCCACACCAAATGATGAGAAAAAACTAGAGTTTAGAATATTCATTTTTCTAACTGTGTTTCTCGCCCCACTTTTATCTGTTTTGCTTGTATCAGGCTTAGGCTTTGCGATTTGGTTTAGCCAAATTCTAACCGGTCCACCGGGTGCTGGTTAAACCCATAAAATTAAATATATAAATAAATGAGTGATATTGATGAGCATTGAACTTCACGTAACAAGCTTGGTACTCCAAGTGCAACCAGAGCAGATGTCCGAGGTTAGGCAAGCCATTATAAAAATGGCAAATGCAGATCTATCGGTCAATAACGAAGTTAAATTGGTCGTAGTGCTAGAAGGTGCAAGCCAGAAGTCATTAATGACAGATATCGAAACGATTAATGCTATCCCAGGTGTGCTATCGGCTGCAATGGTTTATCACCAAAGTGAAGTGCTTGAAGAGGGGAAACAATGAAAATGAACAGACGTGAATTTATGAAAGCTAACGCCGCATTAACAGCTGCGAGCGTAGCAGGTTTAGCTTTACCCGCAACGGCGAGTAACCTGATCACAAGTTCTGAAGAAACAAAACTCGAATGGAACAAGGCACCGTGTCGTTTTTGTGGTACGGGCTGCTCGGTGATTGTCGCGACACGTGACGGCAAAGTGGTTGCAACACACGGTGATGCAGAAAGTGAAGTGAATAAAGGCCTGAACTGTATTAAGGGCTACTTCCTATCTAAGATCATGTACGGTAAAGATAGACTTCAAACGCCGATGCTGCGTATGACAGATGGTAAGTACGATAAAAACGGCGAGTTTACGCCAGTTTCTTGGGATACTGCGTTTGATACCATGGCACAAAAGTGGAAAAAAACCATTAAAGATAAAGGGCCAACAGCTATCGGTATGTTTGGCTCAGGTCAATGGACTGTCTGGGAAGGTTATGCCGCTTCAAAATTAATGAAAGCGGGCTTTGGCTCAAACAACATCGACCCTAACGCACGTCACTGTATGGCATCTGCGGTAGGCGGTTTCATGCGTACCTTCGGTATCGATGAGCCAATGGGTTGTTATGATGACATGGAAGCTGCCGATGCATTTGTGCTTTGGGGCTCTAATATGGCTGAAATGCATCCTATCTTATGGAGCCGAGTGACCGATCGTCGCTTAAGCGCGCCACATGTGAAAGTCTCTGTGCTATCGACCTTCGAGCATCGCTCATTTGATTTAGCCGATTTGGGAATTGTATTTACGCCGCAAACTGATTTAGCCATGCTGAATTTTATTGCCAACTATATTATTCAAAACGATAAAGTTAACTGGGACTTTGTTAATAAGCACGTTAACTTCCGCAAAGGCGAGACCGATATTGGTTATGGATTGCGCCCATCTCATCCACTGCAACAAGCGGCTAAAAACGTTAAAACCGCGGGCGACTCAACGCCAATCGACTTTGAGGCATTTAAAGAGTTTGTAGCAGATTATGATGTGAAATCTGTCAGTGAACTTTCTGGTGTACCAGAGCATAAATTGATTGAACTGGCTGAGCTGTACGCCGACCCTAATACAAAAGTCACCTCATTTTGGACCATGGGCTTTAACCAGCATACGCGGGGAGTGTGGTGTAATAACCTTATCTACAATATTCACCTATTAACGGGCAAAATCTCAACGCCGGGTAACAGCCCATTCTCGCTAACCGGTCAACCATCAGCATGTGGTACAGCGCGTGAGGTTGGTACGTTCTCACACCGGCTACCTGCTGACATGGTTGTTAAAAACCCAAAGCACAGAGCGATTGCTGAGAAGATTTGGCGGATCCCAAGTGGCATTATTCCGCCAAAGCCGGGCTATCATGCTGTCGAGCAAAATCGTCGCTTAAAAGATGGCGATATCAATGCTTATTGGGTGCAGGTAAATAACAATATGCAGGCAGGCCCTAATATTAACGAAGAAGGTTTACCGGGTTATCGTAACCCTGAAAACTTCATTGTGGTGTCTGATGCTTATCCAACTGTGACCACGCAGGCTGCCGACTTAATTTTACCAACAGCGATGTGGGTAGAAAAAGAGGGCGCTTACGGTAACGCTGAACGCCGTACTCAGTTCTGGCATCAGATGGTTAAAGCGCCTGGTGAGTCTCGTTCAGATCTTTGGCAGTTAATGGAGTTCTCGAAGCGTTTTACCACTGATGAAGTGTGGCCAGCAGATGTGCTTGCCGCTAATCCTGAGTTTAAAGGCAAAACGCTATTTGAAGTGCTTTATCAAAATGGCAATGTTGAGAAGTTCCCATTGTCTGATCGTGATAGCAAATACATGAATGATGAAGCTGAAGACTTTGGCTTCTATGTGCAAAAAGGCCTATTTGAAGAATATGCCACCTTTGGACGAGGTCATGCTCATGACCTAGCCCCATTTGATACCTACCATGAAGTGCATGGTCTGCGCTGGCCGGTAGTGAATGGCAAAGAAACTAAATGGCGCTTTAGAGAAGGAAGCGATCCGTATGTGAAGCCAGGTTCTGGTTTTGAGTTCTACGGTAAGCCAGACGGAAAAGCGGTTATCTTCGCATTGCCATACGAACCCGCAGCAGAGTCGCCAGATGAAGAGTTTGATATCTGGCTATCAACCGGTCGAGTGCTTGAGCATTGGCACTCAGGTTCAATGACTCAGCGAGTCCCAGAACTGTATCGTGCTTTCCCTGATGCGGTTTGTTTTATGCACCCACAAGATGCTAAGAAGCGAGGGTTACGCCGTGGCGATGAAGTTAGAGTCATCTCTCGCCGTGGTGAGATTAAGACCCGGGTTGAAACACGTGGCCGTAATAAGCCACCAGTTGGATTAGTTTTTGTGCCTTGGTTTGATGCAAGTCAGTTGATTAACAAAGTGACCTTAGATGCTACGGATCCTTTGTCAAAGCAAACAGACTTTAAGAAGTGCGCAGTGAAAATCGTCAAGGCATAAGGAGAAAGATCATGAAAACATTAACACAAGTCTCTGTCGCTGCTTTGATGAGTTTCTCTTTAGCGAGTGGATTTAGCGTAGCTGAGCAGGCAATTCCAGCCGATAAAATAGCAACATTACGTGATGCACCGCTCAATGCTGAGCCTACACCACCGGCAATGCAAAAAGTGATTAACTCAGATGTTAAGGAAGTGCGTAACTATCCAATGCAGCCGCCTGTCATCCCCCATAAGATTGATGGTTATCAGGTCAACTTAAAGGTGAATAAGTGTATGTCTTGTCATGCTCGCAGCCGAACGGGTGACTCACAAGCGCCTATGGTCAGCGTGACCCACTATATGGATAGAGAGAATAATTTTCTCGCGACATTATCACCAAGACGATACTTTTGTACTCAGTGCCACGTACCACAACTGGACGCTAAGATTTTAGTGCCGAATGAGTTTGTGGATATGGACCAGTTGATGAAAGCCGATTCTAATAAAAAAGCGCACTAGGAGCCGTTATGCTAGCAAAATTACGTTCCTCCCTTAATCAGGTTTGGACAGTGCTTAGAAAGCCTAGTGTTCATTATAGTTTAGGCTTTTTAACACTCGGTGGGTTTGTTGCTGGGGTGATTTTCTGGGGGGGATTTAACACAGCCCTAGAAGTGACCAACCAAGAAGCGTTTTGTATTGGTTGCCATGAGATGGAAAACAACGTTTACCAAGAGATGCAATCTACAATTCACTTTACTAACCGAAGCGGAGTACGTGCAACCTGTCCTGATTGTCACGTGCCTCACAACTGGACCGATAAGATAGCCCGTAAGATGCAGGCGTCTAAAGAAGTTTGGGGCAAGGTGTTTGGTACGATCAGTACCCGCGAAAAGTTTGAAGAGAAACGCCGTGAACTTGCAGAGCATGAGTGGGCGCGTTTAAAAGCAAATGACTCGCTAGAGTGTCGAAATTGCCACAACTTTGACTACATGGACTTCACTCGTCAATCACCGCGAGCGGCTAAGATGCACTCCACCTCTTTAGCCAGTGGTGAGAAGACCTGTATCGATTGCCATAAAGGCATCGCCCATCACCTTCCTGATATGCAGGGGATACAAGGCTGGTAAGCTTTGTATGAAGGGGATGGTCTGAAAGTAAAAAGCCAGCGCAAATTGCGCTGGCTTTTTACTTATTTTCCTTTACTTTATTAAGTTATCATCGGATGACTTTGTTTTTTAACAATAGACAAAACAATTCATTTCAAATCACTATCAGGGAGCAGATAGGTGATTCAACAGTGCTTATTACGCAATTCTTTATTCAGTCTGTCTTTATTTTTAGGCCCCGCTTTTGCCAGTGACAATCAAGATGCCGCTGAAGGTTGGGTTGCTAAATCGTTTCAGCCATCGACTCTGACGAAAGCTGAGCAGATGCAAGAGATGCAGTGGTTTATTGATGCTGCTGAACCTTATCGACACCTCACTATCAGAGTGACCTCTGAGCGGATAGCTACGCATATTTATGAATCAGAAGTCTTAGCAAAAGCATTTTATGAGATAACTGGGATCCATGTTATTCATGAAGTGACTGGGGAGGCTGATGTTTTGCAAAAAATGTCGATACAAAATACCACTAATCAAAATTTGTATGATGGCTATATCAGTGACAGTGACCTCATTGGTACCCATTTCAGGCAAAACTATGTTGTGCCTTTAAGTGACTTTATTATTGGTTCGGGTAAAAAAGTCACCTCTCCCACAATTGATTTATCAGACTTCATTGGTTTGAGCTTTACAGCCAGTCCGGGTGGTAAGTTATATCAGTTACCCGATCAGCAATTTGTGAACCTGTATTGGTACCGAAAAGATTGGTTTGCTAGACCAGAACTTAAAAACTTATTTAGCAGCTTGTACGGCTATGAGCTAGCTGTGCCTCAAAATTGGCAAGCCTACGAAGACATTGCCGAGTTTTTTAGTGAAAAAGTTAAAGTTATCGACGGCAAGCGAATTTATGGCCATATGGATTATGCTAAAAAACATCCTTCCTTAGGCTGGCGAATATCTGATGCTTGGCTTTCCATGGCGGGGGTAGGTGATAAGGGACTCCCTAATGGTAAACCAGTCGATGAGTGGGGGATCCGTGTTGAAGACTGTCACCCCATTGGCGCGAGTACCTCAAGAGGTGGCGCGCTCAATAGCCCAGCAGCTGTTTATGCGGTTGAAAAATATGTCGATTGGCTTAAATACGCGCCACCAGAGGCGAAGGAGTTGTACTTTTCACAATCTCTTGGCTGGGCTGCGAAAGGGGTGATTGCCCAGCAAATATTTTGGTATAGCGCTGGCATTGAAAATTTTGTCATACCGGGCTCAACGCTCATAAATGAAGATGGTACGCCAAAGTGGCGCGTAGCCCCCTCGCCAGTAGGAAAATACTGGCAAGAGGGGATGAAGTCGGGTTATCAAGATGCAGGTGCTTGGACTTTTTTAAAATCGACACCATTAGAAAGGCGGCAAGCTGCTTGGCTCTACGCCCAATTTGTTGTTTCAAAAACCGTGAGTTTAAAGAAGTTTCTTAAGGGTTACACTCCAGTAAGGTTATCGGATCTTGAGTCGAAGCAAGTTACTGAACTCGCTCCCTATTTAGGTGGCTTAATTGAGTTTTATCGCAGTCGTGGGCGCCAAGTCTGGACTCCTACAGGTAATAATGTTCCCGATTACCCTGGTATCGCTAAATATTGGTGGCGCCATATCGCAATGGTTGTCGAGGGCGATAAGACCGCTCAGCAAGCGTTAGATCAAATGGCGCAGGTCGTTGACGAGCATTTAGCCAGTCTTGAGCATAGTGATATGCAACGGTGTGAACCTAAATTAAATCCCATCACAAGTATTGAAGCTTGGCTTGAAAGTCCAGGCGCACCTAAAATGATAAACAATGACAAACCAAAGGGACGGACATTACCTTATGAGGAGGCTATACGTGTTTGGCAATAATATTTGCTGGCCAGTCTTATTGCTGATGACTTTCTCTGTGCAGGCCCATAGTGTGGTGACACCAAGCGATAGTTTCACGGTTAGCACTACGCAGCAAATGACCTTGCCATTTGATGCAGAACAGGGGGCGAAACAGTTTAGTTTGCAGGTATTAACCTATCAAGCACAGCCATTTGCTTATATAGAACTCGGGGCGCAAAAAGGCTTATTGGTTGAGTTACTCGCAGAGCTATTTGAGCGTGCGCAGTTAGATTACCAATTGACGTTTGTCCCGTTAAAGCGGGCATTATTGACGACGCTACAACATGATAATTACTGCGTTACTCCGGTTGAGCGGAGCCAAGAACGAGAAGCAAAATATCAATGGATAAGCCCTATGCTGATCTCTCGATACGGGCTTTTTAGTTCAGACAGTCAAAAACTTTCGTTGGCTAATTTAAGTGATGCAAAATCGTTGACCATAGGTTCTTACTTAGGCAGTGGTATTGCTGAATATTTATTGGATTTAGGTTATAACGTCGAATTGGCATCGTTACGAAGGCAAAATATTAAAAAACTGCAATATAACCGTATTGACTTAATGGCGTCGGAGTTAATGAGTGCTCGAGAAGATATGCGAGTGATGAATGTCGAACTGGGTGAGCCGGAGTTGGTATTTTATACTTCAATACAAGCAATGGCGTGTAATATAGGTTTAACTCCTAGGGTAAAAAACCACCTCGACGCAGCCTTATTGGCAATGTATCAAGATGGTTTTATTGATGCTTTATACTTACGCTATGGTGTCAGAATTAGTTTATAGCGGTCTTACTGCCAGCGTGACTATTTAAGCTGCGCCATGATGTTACCTGATAGATATTCTGCAAAGTTATGACCGTGGTTTTGCAGCATCTTAGGGAACATAGAGATCTGTGTTTGCCCTGGAAAGGTATTGATCTCGTTTAACAAGATCTCATTGTCATCAGTTAAGAAGAAGTCAATTCTCGACAGGTGTCTTAACTTCATGCCTTTAAAGACTTTTATTGCATAGTCTTGAATTTGCTTAGCAATAACCTCATCAACATCGGCTTCAATCACTGTTTGTGCTTGGCTATTTTCAGCATACTTTTCATCGAAGCTATAGAAAGTGTTACTGGCACAAATGATCTCACCCGGTTTAGTGGCGATGATTTCACCGTTCACTTCATAGGTGGCGACTTCTAGCTCACGAGCGTTAATGGTTTTTTCAACCACAACATAAGGTGAATACTTAAATGCCTCTTCTAAAGAGCTTGATAGTTGCTCTTTATTATCAACGCGATAGCAACCAACCGATGAACCTTGTGATGCAGCTTTGATAAAAATAGAACCCCACTTTTCTAGTGCAAGTTCAGTCTCTTCAATGGCTTGTTGATTAAACTCGTTTAGGAAAATATACGGCGTATTAGGGATCCCCAGCGCAGTGAACCACATTTTGGCGGTGACTTTATTGAAGCAGTTACTGCTCGCCTCTGAGTCACAGCCAAAGTAAGGAAGGTTGATTAACTCAAAATAAGATTGAATATCTCCCGTTTCGCCTGGATAGCCGTGAATGCAAGGAATTACGTAATCAACATCCCAAGGTGTTTTGCTCTCATCGTCGAAGCGAATTTGTTTACTGTTAGTCAACTCGCAAAGCTCACCCGATTGAGTGTGGTATTGGCCTTTGGCATTGAGCTCGACTCGCAGCACATTGAAGTGTGGTTGAGTCGCTAATTGAGCTTCGAAAAAATTGGCTGATAAGAGTGAGATACTGTGCTCATCGCCACCGCCGCCACACAATAGTAATAAATTCTTTTGGATCATTTTGTCTCCACCTGTGACCTCTATTTAATTACTCGCTCACTATGGCCTAATCACTTTTTAATGCAAGTTTTGCCGAGCCGATTTCGCTTAAATGCTGCTTTTGTATTCGAGTATTTATCATAATTTACATGCTAATTTTATTAACACTCAGCATGTCGTCTATTTGGCTTATTCATCGCGCCATAATCGCTGAGCTAAGCCCGATGCTCGCTGGGTTAGGCAGGTGCTTGCGTGTTCAAAAACCTTTTGGGTGCCTAGGCAGGTAAAGTGGTGCTTAGCGCGAGTAATGGCCGTATAAATTAACTCTTTAGATAGTAACTGTTGCTGGGCAATACTGGGTCTTATCGGCAATACCAATGAGACATGGCTAAACTCACTGCCCTGGCTTTTATGTACCGTCATGGCATAGCAGGTTTCGTGGCTTGGCAGTCTTGCGGGTAATACTTTCAGTAAGCTACCGTCCGCTTGAATGAAATGTGCCATTAAGCGGCCCGTTGCACTGTTACTATCGGGTAAAATAAGCCCAATATCACCGTTAAATAGCCCAAGATTGTAATCGTTACTTTGAATAATAATTGGCCGTCCGGCGTAAAACTCCTGTTCTGGATTGATTAGACCTTGCGCGGCGAGTGCCGTGGTCACACCTTGATTGATCCCCTCGACGCCATATTCACCCGCTCGCATAGCACATAAAATACGGTATTGATTAAAGCGGTCAATAGTCGCTTCAGCATCAATATCAGTTTGATTCGCTTGTGTTTGACCGCTAATTGTTTGGCGTATAGCAGCTAAATAAACACCATATTGTTCAACAGCCTGAGCCAATAGGCTCTCAAGTCCAATGTTGCTCTGGGAACTGGCATTTTGTGGGTTGACTAATCCATGCTCTATCCACAGTAACTCCTGATAGCCTGTTTGCCATACCTGCGCAATACGAGCAATATTAGAGTGATTCACCGCTGCTGCGAGTTGGCCAATGCCGGCGTCGCCTTTGAAACGATGACTGTGCATTAACATACAAAGGCTGTCGCCAATCTGGGGGTTAGGGTTGATAAACTCAGATAACCCCGTGTGAGTTAATTGACTCAGTAGCGTTGCCTGGGATGGTGAATAGCGCATATGCCAGCGGCTCTGCTTAGTCGTTTTAGACACTTGCTTCAAACCTTGGCAAATATCAGCGAGTACCGCACCGGCTTCTACCGAGGCCAGCTGATCTTGATCGCCAAGTAAAATGAGTCTGGCGTGCTCTGGTAGTGCAGATAACACTTTGTGCATCATAGGTAAGTCGACCATAGAAGCTTCATCGATAACCAAGAGATCGAGCCTTAACTTATTATCTTTATGGTGCCTAAACTGGTGTGAATTAGGAATAACGCCTAATAAGCGGTGTAAGGTGGCCGCTTCTTCAGGAATATTGGCAATATTTTTATCTAGATCAGCAACATTAGCTTGGCTTAAATCATTAGCAAGTCGCTGTTTTGAGGCCTTAATAGACTCACTTAACCGCGCAGCCGCTTTACCGGTTGGCGCGACGAGTCGAATGGTTAGCTCTTGCCTTGAGCACAACAAATACAGCAGCTTAGTGACCGTGGTTGTTTTACCTGTACCGGGGCCGCCGGTTATGACCGCTAATTTCTTGGTCATTGCTGTCGCAGTCGCAATTTTCTGCCAGTCATATTGTAACTCGGTCTGGGGGAACAGCTTAGACAGTAACTCGCTGGCTTGCTCAATATTACTGTTGCTGTTCTGACTAGATTGCGGTGAATGGGCTAAACGTTTGAGCGCGCCTGCGACCTCTTTTTCGTAGTAATAATACCGCTGTAGATAAAGGTTACCTTTATCAATAATAAGCGGCTTAAGATTGTCATCTTCTGGGGTGCCGATAGCATCGAATGCTAATAACGTTTGCTCAAGCAGGCTTTGCTCTATGTTAATTTGGCACTGGCTCGTTTGTTCTTTAAACGGATTGGTTAAATCGATCTGTTTAAGCGGCAAGCAAGTATGTTGGCTCGATAGGTGTTGGCTAACAAGCGCACAGATAAGTGTAAACAGTGGTGATGACTCATGATGCAGCTTGGTCATCTCAAGCGCAAAATGGCGATCCAGAGAAGTGAGCAGTCGTTCATTTTGCCACAGTTTCAAAAGTTCATTAATTGGCTGAGTCGTAACTATCATTTGAGCTCCGCAGAGGTATTATCTTGTGCCATTGAGTCAGTCTTATTGTGTTCTGTTACCGTGTTTGCAAATAATGCATCAAGTTTTTCGATAAGTAATTTTGGCGGCTTGTCGTAATACACCCCCGATTGCGGGCTATTAACAGACATACCTCTTAAAAACAGATAGAAACTGCCACCCATATGCAGATCGTAATCGTAGTTTGCCATACGCAGAGAAAGATAGCGGTGTAGGGCAAGCGTGTAGATAATATATTGCAGATCATAGCGGTGAGAGCGAATGGCTTGCTGCATATTGGCGAAATGGTATTGGCTTAAGTCATCGCCTAGGTGGTTCGATTTGTAATCGGCAATAAAGTACTGATTGTTATGCTCAAAGGTTAAATCTATAAAGCCTTTTAACATGCCTTGTAAATCATCAAAACTCAGGCCTGCGCTATAACCAAATTCAGTCAACAGGCTATTGAGCTTATCGGCATTAAGCGCAGATATTGGCAGATAAAACTCCATTTCAACCAGTTTTTGCTGCGATGATAACTGCGCTAGCTTCAAAGAGTCATCGGCGGCGAGGGGAGCGCTCAATAAGTCGAGATACCATTGTTTAAGCACCTCACTCCAAGTTTCGTCTATGCCATATTTACTCATGGCAATAGGTAATTGCTCATCTAAGTCGGTTTCGGCCTGCGTAAAATCAATTAGCTCTAACACTAAGTGCATAAAGCTACCTGCATTTGCCCCGCGCTCAAAGGTAAAACGAGAAGGGGTGTTATCGACTTCATCGATAATGACATCCACCTCAGGAAAGACTTCATCATCTGCACCTGGTAACACTTTCTCATGAGCTAAGTGTTTTACAAGGCCAGAGTAACTGCCTACTCGCCAAGGGGTAAGATGTGGGCGCTTGAGCACTTTAGGGGCAAAGTGAGCCTCTACAGACTCCTCTTTAGCCAGAATAATGGGCTCTGCAGTGAGCTCATCTTCGCTGCCTGGAGCGGCGAGTTCCTGTAAGCTGATCGCATCGGGTTTTGAGGCTTGCAATCGTTTAGCTTGAGCAAGTAGCCTGTCATAATCACAGGCTTTATCTTCAATCCCAAGTAGGTAGCCGATAGCGGTTTCATGCAATTGACTGCTCATACCTGACTTTTTAGTAAAGCGGCTGTGATTGGCAATATACAGATAGCACTTAAGCACCGGGCGAGTTAGCGCGACATAGAGCAAGCGCAGATCTTCGGCCAAGGTTTCACGTTTTTGATGTTCCCAGCCAGCCTCGCTCTGCTCAATATCCCAGATAAGTTTATTGTTATCGTGATACAGCATAGGCGATGGTTTTTTTCGATTATCACGGCTTAAGCTGACAAACGGTACAAAACAGATAGGGTACTCAAGCCCTTTACTCTTATGGATTGTCACAATCTGTACGAGGTTTTGTTCACTCTCTAAACGTAACTGGGCGTCTTCGTTTGGTTGATTTTCGATCAACGCTTGTTCGAACCAATTAATGAGTGCGCTGCTGCCATCGAGTTCGGTGGCTTTTTGCTGTAGTAGCTCACCGAGATGCCTAAAATCTGTTAAGCGTCGCTCACCTTCTTCTGCATTTAGCAAACGCTCGATGATCTGAGTTTGGCTAGCCAAGGTCAATAACGCGGGCATAATGCCGCGCTTTAGCCACACTTGATGCAGCTGCGCAAATTGCTCGAGCAATGTTTGGCGCTTATCTTCGTCTTGATTGAAGTGATGAATCGCCTCGGCACTGTAACCTAATAGTGATGTAGCTAGTGCACTTCTTAATGCGCGCTCATCTTTGGGATCAGCCATAGCATAAAGCACTAACGCCATTTCTCGGGCTTCTAAGGTATTAAAAACGCTGTCACGACTTAAAAATACCGCACCAATTTGGCGAAAGTTTAATGCTGACTTTATAACATTCGCTTCATGTCGGTCTCTGACCAATACGGCGATATCTTTGGCTTTGAGCGGTTTATCGCCAATGGTGCAAATGTTTTGCTGTGCATCTGTGAGCAATAAAGCAATTTCATTGGCGACGTCATCGGCTAATAGCTGTCGAGCCGTGGTTTTATTGAGGCCTTTTTCGCTCTCTTCGCTTAATAGTCTAAGTCTTAATGCGCTGTTATCCGCTAGTTGCTCTTTGAGGATTTTTTTATCAGCAAAACTGGATGCTTTGACGGGTTCGAACGGAATAGACTGACTAATAAAAGGGTCTGCTCTGTGGCTAAAAATCCCATTAACGGCATCAACCATCTGCTTATTCGAGCGATAGTTAGTGTCTAAGTTGTAATGCTTGGCTGTTTGTTCTCGCGCCTGAATATAGGTGTGGATATCGGCGCCGCGAAATGCGTAAATCGCTTGTTTTGGATCGCCAATCATCAATAAACTAAGTTTCTCCTGTTGCGCCGAGGCGTTATAAGGATCCGTGCTTTGATAGATGGAGTTAAAGATCTCAAACTGTAACGGATCGGTATCTTGAAACTCATCGATTAATGCCACCGGAAAGCGCTGGCTAATACTGCGGGCTAAGATATTGTCTTTTGATACACTCAGCGCACCAGCAAGGGTTAGCAACAAATCATCAGGTGTAAGCAAGTTGCGCTCAAGTTTTTGCTTGGCAAAACGCTTGGCAATGCCATCTCTGGCGCAATAAAGAAAGCTTGGAATTAAACTGGCGATTAACTGAGTGAGCCGCTCTATATGATCCAGCATAGGTGCTTGCTGAGCGGTGGGGATCTCTCCGCCCTTATTCAATTTCAGGCTGTTAAGTGATAACGCTTCAAGTGCCTTTGCCGGTGGGAGACCCTGGCCAAAGGCTACCCAGTTATCGAGTTCATCGAGCATCTTTGCAAGCTTTGGATAGCCGTCTGCTTTTTTACCGAAACGTGCCCCGTTCAGTGGCAATGCGTGTAACAGGGTTTCAGTTTGTTCGCGATCCTTTGGCCAACTCAGTTTAAAGCGGCTGAGACTTTGAGTGAGGTTGGCTTCTAGCTTATCAAAGGCTTCAGGTTGAGGCTGAGCAATGGCATTGCTGGCTCCCAGTAGTGGCCTGAGTTGACGTGATAATACATCCGGCTCACTAAATTTTGACTGGATAACATGGGCTAAACTGCCATTTAGTGGATAGCACTTTTCACGCCAAAAATCTCTCACCGCATGGTGTAAAAACTCGCTATCATCTAGGGTAAATTCAGACTCAAATAATAAAGAAGATTCAAAGGCCATATCAGCTAAAATACGCTGACAAAAACCGTGAATAGTAAAGATAGCGGCCTCATCGAGAGATTTAAGCGCCAAGTCCAAGCGTTTACGGGCGATCGGGAGCGCAGTTTCATCTGTTGCAACGTAAAGCGCATTGATTAACTCATCATCGACCTCTAGGCCGATAAAGCGACGATAGGCGAGTTGGATCTTTTTACGAATACGATCCCTTAGCTCACCTGTGGCGGCATTGGTAAAGGTGACCACCAAGATTTGCTCACAGGTTAGCGGTGACTCAATACCATGACCAAGCAGTAAGCGCACGTACAAACCTGCAATGGTAAAGGTTTTACCTGTCCCCGCACTGGCCTCAATTAAGCGGCTGCCGCCAAAAGGCAGTGTCAGGGTATTTAAAGGTTCTGTCACGATAGTGGCTGTAATGGACTGCTCTATTGTACAAGTCATATTTTCTACTTGATTATTACTCATCTTAATTTGCCTCGCTTTGGCTATTTAGCGAAGAGGCAGCTTGCAAATTTACGGTATCGTTACCGGATTCTGCAAAAGTGGCTAGCTCACTGAGTTTATCTTTGTAATACAAGCTTAATAGTGGCGAAAGTAGTGTATTGGCTGTTTTTGCGAAGCTCTGTTCAGTAAAGTCTTCAGGGAAGCTAAATAAACGTTGGAAGTGGGGCTCTAGCCCTTCACCTAACTGACTTTGCTCATCTAACCACTGTGACTGCGCTTCGAGTAGTTTCTGTCTGTGGCTGCCTTCAGCCTCTACGTAGGCCAGGGCTGTTCGCGGCATAAACATCAGGGGGTGTGCTTGACCTTGTTTAAAACAGTGTAACCATTGGCTCAACTGCGCTTTTGCTTGTTCTGCTGTAATGGGGGCAAACGCATGAAAATGGCCAATATCGAGTAAGTAGCTGGTTATTGGCGTGCTACTTAGCTCTTGGTTTAGTTCTGGTTTGAGTTCCTGTTCTAGCTCAGCTTTAAGCCCTGGCTGACTTTGCATGGCACAAAGGCAGAGGTGTCTTAAATAGACACGAATTAAGTCGCGGCCATTGGCGGTGCCGGGTCGGTAATTCACAAGTCCTTTTACACTCAAATCATCAATGCGTCCCACCAAGTGCAAGCCAATATCTTCAAATAAAAGGTCGATATTAACCGATTGGGAGTGTTCACCTTTTAGGTATAAGCTTCGTCCAATCAAAGGGTTAATATCATGCAGATATTGATTTAAAATCAAGTCGTCGAAGGGCTTTAGCGGCAGGTTTCCCTGAGCTTTTAAGCGTTCTAATAATTCAGCTGCTGGCTGCTGTTCACCACTTTCTATGGCGTCGTCTAACAGTTTGGCTTGCAGTTTGTAGCGTTCAAGCGCGTTTAAGCTAAAAGGTTCGTCATTATCATCGGCTTGAATATCAAGTCCGAGATCGACTTTTAAAGTACGGTTAAAAAAGTACTGCGCCGGATTCCTAAAAAAGCGGATAAGGGCGGAAAGCTCAAGTTCAGTGTTAGTTAAATCTGTTTCATCATTAACCTGTTGCAGCTGTGTGGTTTGTCCAATGAAACGTTTGTAGTGACGCAGCGTTTCTGCTGACAGACTATCAACGGGCTTGATAGGGGCTGGGCACCACTGAGCCGAATAGCTCTGCTGAATGTGTCCGTTTAGTTGCTCAACACTTTGAGTTTCAGCATTAGCCACTGGATTTTGCGCAGTATAAAGTCGGTTATCAAACGGCTGCAGTGGTTGCTTTTTAATAAGGTGCGCGCGGATCTGTTTTTCGATGTTATCGATCAATGCGGGGGACACTTGCTCCGCCGAAGTTTGTTCGTTCTTTAAACTTTTAGGCAAGTAGACCAGTTGGCAATACTCGATTAACTCAGAGACCAACATAGAGGGGATCCGCTCAGAGTCATCACGCTCGCTGTTACCGATATAGCTGATATAAAGTTGCTCACGCGCCGATAAAATGGCTTCTAAAAATAGATATCTATCGTCTAATCGACGAGAGCGGTCGCCTTTTCTTGGCCCCATTTGCGCCACAAGATCGAAACCAACAGGATGCTGTACTCTCGGATAGACGCCGTCGTTCATTCCGAGTAAGCAAACCAGTTTGAATGGAATAGATCGCATTGGCATTAAGGTACAGAAATTAACACTTCCGGCAAGATAGCGCTGACCTACGCGAGATTCAGATAAACGGCTATTAAACCAGTTTTGTAGCACTTCTATGGTTAACGGCGTTGTGTGTCCAGCTTCGGTCAACTCTTCATTGAGTTTAACGATGGCGTCTCTGATCTCTTGCTGCTGCACCATCTCATCGTCATCAACCTCATAGAAGTTTTCGAGTATGGCTTCTAGCTGCGCCATCCGTTCACTGAGGCTGCAAACCTGTGCAAGTGCTTGATGCACGTCATCGAGCGCTTCGATAAAGTCGAGTAATTTTCCTAGCGCCTGCGCTGTTTGTCCCTCAACACCATTAACCGATAAGCTGTGTTGATAGAGTGGCGAGTCATCACTGAAGCTATAACCTAAGATTAAGCGTTTAATGCCAAAAGCCCATGAGTTTTGTTCAAATGCTGGCAGTTGATATTCGGTGCGACTGGTTTCATCACGTCCCCAGCGCACGCCGGCTTGATCTAGCCAGCGCTTAATCACGGCGAGTCCGTCATCGTCTAGTTCGAAGCGGCGCAGTACGGCTGGCACTTCTAAAATACTGAGAATATCGGTAAGCCCAAAACGACTCTGATTAATTTTCAATAGGTGTAAAAAGCTTGAAATAAGAGGAGATTCTTGGGCGGCGCCGCGATCCGCTATCGCATAAGGGATAAAGTGGCTGCCTTGTTTAGCACCAAATACGGCATCGATGTAAGGCGCGTAGGCCGCAACATCGGGCATCATGATCACGATATCTTTTGCCGCTAGTGGAGATTGTCCGTCAGAAAGAGGGCGAGACAGCATCTCGAGCAGATGGTCGTGCAGGGTCTCGACTTCTCTAAGCGGGCTGTGGCAACTGCGAACGGTTATTGAGTTATCGCTTGGGTCGATAACGCGTCTGCCATCTAAGCTTAAATAAAGCGCGGCATCTGGCCCCAAGCTTTGACCACGGGTACTGAGCTCCAGAACGTCATATTGCACGCCGCTGAGCATGGTGTCGGTGTTAGGCTCTTGGTAGCAATCAAAATTGAATGCGGTATGCTCTTCTGGCAACTCTAACAGTAAGTCAAGTAACTCACGGCCCATTTTGCCATTATTGGCTAAGATTGGATTACCAACCTCAAGCTTATCTTCCCACTCCAATTCTAGCTTTTGTTTATCGGCGTACTGCAGTGCCATACGTGCGCGCAAACGCGGGTCGACAATGTCTCCCCAATAATGCTGACACGGGCTGAGATTAAGCATGATCACATCGATGCGCTTGGCTAAATAGTGCAATACATCGAGGGTTTGTGGCGCCATGGACGAGATCCCAAAGACGAATAGTCGTCTAGGTAAGGCGTCTAAACAGGTATTCGGATCATCCAATGCATCGAATAAAGATTGATGCAAGTTAGCACGGTGGTAGCGGCTCTTATTTAAGCCATTGGCATTAAAGTCAATAAGGGCGCGCCATAGAATAGGCTGCCAAGCTTGAGCTGGGCTGAGCTTGTCACCTTTTGGAGGCAACCTTGGTTCATTAGCTTCCCATGCGGTGATCCAGTCGGGACGGTAAACTAAATATTGGTCGAAGATATCGGCAATTTGACCACAGAGTTGATATAACTTAAGTGGGTTTTGTTCTGTTTGCTCAATAATCGCGTCGGCCATTTCACTTGCAGCGTCACTGCCACTTATCACAGTGCTTTCAGTCGCTTCACCATTACCATTATTAAGATAATTGGCCAAGGGTAAAAAATCTTCATGGTCGATAAGTGTGGGCAGCAATTCCATCAGTTTCCAGGTCATTGCCGCTTTGGTGAAAGCATTCTCTTTAGGCACATCATCAAGCAAGGTATGGCATAGCTGCCAGATAAAGCTTGATGGCAGTGGAAACTCAAGCCCAGCTGCAATGTTGTTTTGCCTTGCTATTTCGAGTCTTAACCATGTGGACATCCCCGGGCTTTGTACCAAAATATGCTCAGGCATTAACAAAGGGGTATGAGGTAATGGGGTACGCAGCTCTGTAGCTAATAGCTGTGACAGCGCTTCCATTTGGTTCGATTGGACTAGGTATAGCATGGCGTTCCTTTAACAAGAATGCAGTTTGGTGAGCAGGTTACTGCTGGATTAATCCATTCTATGTGTTTGTTTTATTAAGTGCCAATCTCTGTTTGATGATATTGATTTTTAACCATCTCGATTGCTTGATAAGTAATCGAGAAAAACGTTTCAGGGCTCTTTTACTGACTTTTTGATATTTAATCGTCACAAAATATTGGGTTAATTTATCAAAGTCCTCGGCGATGGCGGGGAAGGCTGCAGCCACTCGAAGATTGTAATCTTGAGGTCCTTCATGATATTCCCTAGATAGCCCTCGCTGGCGGAGCATTTTACATACAGAGTAATAGGCGTTGAGGTGTTTATCACTTGAGCGATGAAATTGGATTAACCCAGCACTGTATGCGATGGCTAAGCCAATGACACAAAGGCTAATAAGGATAAAAATAGCCAGTTTAGTTTGAGTGACTTCACCCAAAATCTCCTCTAATACGCGTTGCTGCTTTTGGCTATTAAACCCAAGCACCCACACACTCCAAAAATAATCGACACTGGCAACATGCATCCGTAATTGATTAAGAGCGGCGTTGTCACGATAGCCAAGTGCGCTAAAGGGGTTATCCAGTAGATAGGTTGTTTCGGGATCAAAAAAAGCATCAAAGCCTTGTTCGACTCGCTCCGGTGCAATCATTGCGGTTGGGTCGAAGCGCACCCAGCCAAGATTGGGCAACCAAACCTCAACCCAAGCATGTGCCATGTATTGATAAATACTGTAATAACCTGCTGCTGGGTTGAACTCAGCCCCTTGGTAGCCTGTGACTAATCGTGCAGGGATCCCAGTCGCTCTGGCCATAAATGCAAATGCACTGGCGTAATGCACACAAAACCCCGCCTTGTTATAGATAAGAAAGTCATCAATTTGCTGCTTGCCAACCCGCGGGGGACGCAATGTATAAAAGTAGGGCTGCTGCGTGAAGTAGCGCATCATGGCGTTGAGCCTATCTTCTTGTACCGGATAGCTTATGGCAAACTTATCCGCTAATTCACGGGTTTGAGGGTTAACAGCCTTAGGTAGCGCGAGGTTAATCGCGCGACTCTCAGCGCTAAGCAGAGGATCCATAATGCGGTTATCAAAACTGGTGACTTGATATATACGTCTTTGATCGATTGGCTTATTGGCATAAAGAGTATGGTCAGCACGCTGGCGAATGGTTTTATCATTGCTGGTGGCGACATCAAGACCAAATAACCACTGCTGCGCGCTGGGCTCAGCAATGACGCTATAGGTGATGGCGGTTGAAGTTGGGTTAGCGGCCTCAGTCTGAGTGAGGGGAAAAGCGGGCGGGTTTACCGATTGCGCTGAAGCTTGCTCGGCGAATATAGCGGGCTGATTTTTGGGGAGGCCTGCATAGGAATTGGTGAACCTTGGGTTTTGCGTCCAATTTTGTCCATTGTAATCTTCCATTACTATGGCACGCCAATATAGTTTGTCATTGCTCGGCGCACCCGTCTCAAAAGTGGCCCTAAAAGCCAGTTCACTAGAGCGCGTAAGCTGGCTAATATCCCCAAAACTGACGTTATCTGAGAGTCCTGTTTGGGCTCCATTTTGTGGTGGTACCATCCACAAAGGAGGAAGGCGGGGCAAGACGAGAAATAAAATAATCGCAAGCGGGAGGCTTTGAAAAATAATTTTACTGCCTAGAGTGGCGGCATATTTAAAGTTGCCTTCATCGTGATATAGGCTGATTAGCACGCAGGTATTAATGGCGGTTACCACTAATAAGTGCAGGGTAGAAAGTAAGGTTTGCTGCTGAATAAAAGTAAATGCGATAAGAAAGTAGCCAACCAGTACAACGGCCCTCACATCACGGCGGTTTCGCATCTCAATGTACTTAAGGGCGTAACCTAAGATGAGTAGATTGACCATTGCGGTGAGGACACCAATCTGTGCTGCAACCATGGCAAGTGTTGTTGCAGAAGCAAAAGCTAGGCTGGTCACTAACCATTTGGGTGGTTTAGCGACTTTACCGAGATAGATCCCGATGCGCCAAAATATACAGATGGCACAAATAGACAGTGACCACAGCGTGACCTGTTCATATAACGGTGTCAAGATCGCGATATTGGTGATCAGTAACCACATTAATGTATGACGGGAGATCCTCTGGCTCTCTTTTGCCGTCATAGCTTGACCTGTTGTGGTGTTTCTTGGGGGGTAGGATGAGCCCTTTGTTGTCGTTTGCTTTGCGAGGTATTGTGTAAGTTGGGCAAATCCGTCGGGTGCTCAGGACTGACTCGATTGCTTGAAAATAACGCTAATTGAGTTTGAACCTCAATTCGGTGTTGTTCACCGTTAGACGGTGGGATTGAGATCCCGTCGATTGCAAGGCCAAAGGTCTGATTGTTTGAACTTAGCTGCTCGGTATGCCAGGAAAGGTAACTTAATGCGAGTTCTATATCTTTAGTTGTTGGCTCTAAGGATAACCACATAGGTGCACCTTGTGGCTCTTCAAACTCTTTGGTTAACATGCCGCGTCCTTGAGCCCACTGTTTCCAAGCGACTTGTTTTAATGGCTCACCAACCACGTACTCTTTTAGCCCTTTATATTCATCAACGCCAGCCACATACTTGCCGTTATCTTGTGGAACATCACTTTGATGGACACTTAATTGAATGGGGTTAGGGTCAATTACCGGCTGTGTGAATGCCAACTGAGCTAAGGTTAAATCGACATGTGACCAGGCTCGGCAAAGTCCGAGGGGGTATCGAGTTTCTACTTTCATTCTGCCGGGGCGATTATAGCCGCGATGAGAGTGATTAAAGGTTACTAAGGTTTGCGTTTGGTGCTGATTGACTGTTTTTACAACTTCTAAAGGTTGATTTTGAAAGTTAAGCTGGATCTCATAGGCAATATTTGGTGAGCTTAAATTAATAGGAAAATAGAGGGCTTGACCAGCAAAGCTGTTGCTACTTTTACTACTTGATAGGGTGAGTCCGGCTAAATTTTTATAACTATAGATAATGCAGGTATTAAAGATACTTAACAGTAAAAAGCTTAAGCCCATTACAAGGTTATTTTGGTAATTTGTCCCAAATAAAAAGAGTAACACGAATAGAAAAATCCACGCCAGTCCAAATCCTGTAGGCAGGATAAAAATGCTCTTATGGCTGAGGGTTATTTGCTCTGTTGCTGGAATTCTGCGGGAGACCCATCGCTGCCATTTTTGCTTGAGCTTTGTGTTTAGTTTGTGACGGTTTCGCATAAACTCCTATTATAAAAACTTGCCTAAAAATTGGTGCGCTTTCAATAAGATTCTCTTTGAACTTGCATACATGTTTCTTAAAGTATTGGATTGATCCTGTTGATTATTTTTGCCGATAACGCTTCACCTTGCTGTTTTGAATGTGAGCTAATTCGATGCTCTGCAACGTGAGGAAATATCGACTGAACGTCTTCAGGAACTAAGTACGTTCTACCATGAATAAATGCCCAAGCTTTTGCGGCTTGTAGTATCGCTTTACTGGCTCTTGGCGAGAGCCCTGAGCCTTGGGGCTCATTTCTGGATGCGTTTACTAAGGCAAGGATGTATTGCAGTAAGGCATCTGATGCACTGACATTATCTGTACAGACTTGCAATTCTTGTAGGGTTAACGCAGTGAGGCATTGGGGTAAAATTTCAGTTTGGGCGCGACTATCTTGACCTTTTAACATCGCTAGCTCAGCGTCGGGGGCAGGATAACCAATGGATATCCTCATCATGAATCTGTCTAGCTGGGATTCGGGAAGTGGAAATGTACCCGATTGCTCACTGGGGTTTTGGGTCGCGATAACGAAAAAGGGCTGCGGCAAAAGGTAAGTACTGCCATCTACGGTGATCTGTTGCTCAGCCATGGCCTCTAACAGTGCACTTTGAGTTTTAGGACTGGCCCGGTTAATTTCATCCGCGAGGATCATCTGTTTAAAAATAGGCCCAGGATGAAACACAAATTCAGTTTGCTGTTTATCGAAGATTGAGACGCCGAGAATATCGGCTGGGAGCATATCACTGGTAAATTGGATCCTTTGATAGCTCAGCCCTAAGGTTTGTGCCAAGCCGTGAGATAGACTGGTTTTTCCCATTCCAGGTAGATCTTCTATCAGTAAGTGGCCACGAGCCAGGATACAGGTCAAAGCTTGCTTTATTTGGTGAGGTTTACCGAGTAGCACGGTTTCAAGTTGTTTTAGAATGATGGCTATATGGTCATTGTGCATACGGATCCTTGCTGCCAATTATATTTTAGTTATCAATTCGGCGTGCCTTTACTATGGTGGAAAATGTGTTGGCTTGCCAGTGATAATAAAGGATTGTTTTGTAACATAACCAGCATCATCGAATTACTTTACAGTATTATTCCAACTCGTTTTCTTGTTATCACCAGAATTCGTTGATGTGGATAGCTCCTCTGCGTTGATCTTTTTCAGTAGCGCATAGGGGCGGGGTAACTGATGTAACACTGATAAAACGAGCGCGCTGCCCAGAAAGGGGAAGCAAGACTGTTGAAGAGGCCTGAAATGGTGTAAATGCTGAAAATGATATAAATGCTAGCAAAATGATGGACCGCTCTAGTTCTCTAGTTAATGGGGACTGCTAGAGCGGTTTTAGATTGATGGCTTTACTGAGTTATCTTGCGCAATAATAGGCTAGATTAATGCTTAGTTGCAGTAGCCTAGTTGTAATGGCTAGTTGTAATGGCTAGTTGTAATGGCTAGTTGTAATGGATTAGTTTTAGTCGATTAGTATCCTGTCAACTGTGCAAAAGATTAAACTCATGTGGCAAAGGTAGCCATTAATAATGGGACTAAATGCTAGTAGCTAAATTTGAGCTCCTGCTCAGATAATAACTCAGCGTGTTTATCTTGTTTAATCTGATAGATCACCCGATAACTGAGAACCGCTTGTACGTATTCCCGAGTTTCTCTGTAGGGGATAGATTCGATAAAACTTACGACATCAAGTTTACCATCACTCTTTTTAAGCCAGTTATTAATACGGTGGGGACCAGCATTATAAGAAGCCGTTGCCAATACTCGATTTTGATCAAATTGTTTGAGTAAACCGCCATAGTAGGCACTGCCTAGCGAGATATTGAGCTTTTCATCATAGAGACTTTTAGTTCCGCTGTAGGGGAGTTTGGTTTTCTGCGCTGTTTGCTTAGCAGTGGCTGGCATCAACTGCATATATCCTCGAGCTCCCACTCCGGATGTGGCATTTGGGTAATAGGCACTTTCTCTTCGTGAAATGGATCGGATTTCATCAATATCCACGGCATACTTTTTACTGGCATGAGTAAAAGAGGTTTGTGCGGCATAAGGAAAGCGCATCTGCATATCATTCCAGAGTTTAGCTTGTATGCTGGCTTGAACTCCTAGGCTATGCCACTTTTGCTCAACAGCATAGACAGCATATTCTTTTTGCATCGCTTTATCATGACGGTTAAGTAACATGACCCACTCAGCTCTTGCATCAGACTGTTTATCAATCCCGAGTAACTCTTGTACCCGAGCTAACCCTCTGTCGTTAAATATCTTTTTCTTTAGCGCATTATCGCTCAGAGTTTTCTGATCTTGTAGTTGATAAGGCTGTTTTAATTTAGCGGCAGCAAGGTAACCATAAAAATTGCGCTCTAAACGTAGCGCTTCAAACAGCGCCATAGATTGCTCCTGGCTTTGCTTGCTATTTTCTTTTGCAAGTACAGTCGCACGCCAATATTTCCAGCGGGCAGTATTTTGTTTTTGTTCACTGAGTTGGGGTAAAAATTGGGCAAAACTTTTTTGGTCATTATCTCTAAGTGCCCAACGCAAACGCATCTCAACAAGATCGTCGCTATCAAGCAAGGGTAAAATGGTATCTATGTAGCTTTGAAGTTCAATCGTTTGATAAATTAACGCTCTTCTGACCAAGTAACGGCTCAGTTTTCTGCCTTGATAATCACTGAACCTGTCAGCTTTCTGATATGTCGCGAACAGTTTTACCGCTTGCTTGAGATCTTTCTTGGCTAATTTTCTCAGGCCTAAATCCACAATGGTTGCATTAATCTTGGCTTTGCCACTGAATTTTGATGTATGGCGAAGACTGCGCGGATCTTTATAGACAGCAAGCAAACGCTTCGCGTCATTTTTATGAGTGGTAAGTTGTCGTGAAAGGTACGATAACAGTCCGTACTGGCCTTGCTCGAAACTGAGTAACATACGTGACCAGATGAGCTCTTGGCTACGCAGCCCGGCTTTTTGCCACTCTTTGAATAAGGGATCGCACTCTTTCGGACGAGAGCGGCCGTATAACCAAAGGGTTTTAGCCCCGTTATAGGCGATCTGTTTATCGCCTTGTTGTAATTGGGCACGGTAGTAATAACATTGTAGGGTAATGTTATTAGGGCTGTTTGGACTGACGATGAGGAAATCTTGCCAACGTTTTTGACTACCACTGCGCTTGAGGTAACGGTAACGTCCCGTGTTATACAATGGACTGGCCTCAAAGGGGGCTAGCGCTGTCATTGCCTGCTTTGCGGGAAGCTTGAGGATATTATTGATGTTATTGTGAAAGTCTAAATAGATGGCTAAAGGGTAGTCATCTAATTTATCGCGCATTGGCTGGTACTTATCCAATTGCTGTTTACTTAGCGCGCTTCTCGCCTCTACATAAAGCTGCTGCTCTTTGGTCAATGTAGAAGCATAGACTGAGGAGCATGCAAGCATTGCTATCATCCCCGTTAAAATGCGACGTAACTGCTTGTGCATTTGCAACAATCCTCTTAACTATCCCTATTGAGACTGGTTGTGTCAGCTGTTAACTAATTTTAAGTAGCTGCTCTTTAGTAACTACTCTTTGTAACTAAGCTTTGCATGTCAGCCTTGTTCATTCGTCTTGATGATAATCATCATCTGATAAGCTTAGCGCTTTATCTAGAAGTTGTGCGTCCACTTTTTTACTGGTTTGTACGCCTAATTGTTGCATTTGATGCGCTTGACGGATGACGTTGCCTTTTCCTGTCGATAACTTGTTCATGGCATTAGTAAAGTTTTTATCTGCAGATTCAAGTGAACGACCCAACTTTTCCATATCGTCTAAATAACCGCATAACTTGTCGTAAATCCTGCCAGCTTGTTTAGCGATCATCTGTGCATTTTGGTTTTGGTACTCATAACGCCAAATATTGTTAATAGTGCGCAATGCGACCAGCAAGTTAGTCGGACTAACCAGCATGATATTACTTTCAAGTGCATAGTTAACTAAGCTTGGGTCATGCTCAAGTGCCAGTAAAAAGGCAGGCTCAAGTGGAATGAACATTAATACGTAATCTAAGCTTTTAACACCGTGAAGTTTTTGATAATCCTTTTGGCTTAAGCCTTTTATGTGACCACGAACAGAGATGATATGTTCTTTAATTGCTTGTGCGCGAATATCGTCATCGTCACTGTTAAAGTATCGCTCGTAAGCAACAAGAGACATTTTCGCATCGATAACAACATCTTTGTTCTCAGGTAAGTGCACGATGACATCGGGCTTAAAACGCTTACCGCTGTCACTTTTAAGATCTGTTTGTGTATCGTACTCATGACCTTCTCGCAGACCACTCTCTTGTAAAACGCGCTCAAGGATCACTTCTCCCCAATTGCCTTGCTGTTTGTTATCACCCTTAAGTGCTTTGGTGAGGTTAACAGCATCTTGGCTCATCTTTAAGTTAAGTTCAGTTAATGAGTCAAGTTGGTGTTTAAGGGCACTGCGCTGAGTTTGTTCATGAGAATATGATGCCTGAACCTGTGCCCTAAACCCTTCAATTTGCTGTTTAAACGGCGCTAGTACGCTATCTAATTGTTGATTGTTTTGTGATTGTAGTTTTTCACTGCGTGCTTCAAAAATCTTAGTCGCTAGGTTTTCAAATTGGGCTGTTAAACGTACTTCAGAATCTTCTAGTAACTGTATTTTGTCGTTGAGAGCTTGTTGTTTTGCATCAAAACTGGCCGCTAGGGTTTGCTGCATGGCATTAGATTTGGAAAGGGCAAGTTGAGTTTCCATCTGCTTTCGTTGGTTATCGACCAGTGACTGCTCCAGCTCTTGGGTTCTTTCTGCTTGTGCTTGTGCTTTGCCTAATTGCTCTAGGCGAAACTCCAGCTTGTCTTGATATTGATCTATCACCAATTCTTTCTGATGAATGGTTTCTTTTAATTCAAGAATTTCAGTATTGAGCTCAAGTTTTGTTTGTTCCATCTCATCTAAAAGCTGGTTTCGTACGTATTCCCATTTAATACGAGTTTTTCGTTGATTAAATAACGCACCAATCAGCATAGATAGAAAAGCGATTGCGGCAATGATAACAATTTGTGCGTTTGAAAATGCAAGCTCTAATGGCATGTGAGAAGGCTCTTGACATGGTTAATGAGACGCTAGAGTGGCACGGCGATTTAAACACTGCAAGCTTAAGCAAGTGATTAGTCAGGCAAGTGGTGCAGACATAGCCAGCTGTTAATGATATGTAATAACAAAACGTGGATGAAACCTTTCATCGACTTTGTCGGTCTGATTAGGTAACAATACTAATTGATATAAAAATAGGATGGGTGCGGCTAATGAATATAAAAAAAACTGCTGCTTGGGATAAGTTTAAAGAGTGCGATATTACCCCAGAAGAGGTGTACCAAGACCGTCGTAGGATCCTTAAACAGATGGGCTTTATAGGTGCTGGTGCGCTGTTATCTTCTCACGCTAATGCTGGTGTGTTTGACCTGTTTTCTAGCGATGAGCAAAAGGCGGCATTTATGACTAAATCCCTACCTTTTGCTAAACAGGCCGAATATGACCACCTGCTTTATGGCGCATTAACCCCTGAGTCTAAAATTATTTCTCACAATAATTTTTATGAATTTGGTACTAGCAAGACAGATCCACAAGACAATGCCCAAGAGCTTAAGGTTGAACCTTGGAAACTGGTCATCGACGGTGAGGTCGATAAACCTGTGACACTTGATTACGATGACCTACTTACTCTTTTCCCATTAGAGGAACGAGCTTACAATTTCCGCTGCGTAGAAGCATGGTCCATGGTCATCCCTTGGGTTGGCTTTTCATTAGCTAACTTACTTAAGAAAGTGGGCGTAAATAGCAACGCTAAGTATGTTGCCTTTGAGACCTTATATGATCCTGAACAGATGCCGGGTCAAAGGAGTCGTTATGCAGGAGGAGGGATTAACTACCCTTATGTAGAAGGCTTAACGTTAGCCGAAGCGATGAACGACTTAACTTTTCTGTCAGTGGGCCTTTATGGAAAAACATTGCCGCCACAAAATGGTGCGCCTATCCGCCTTGTCGTGCCGTGGAAATATGGCTTTAAGAGTATTAAATCGATTGTTCGTATTCGCTTAACAGACAAACAGCCGCCCACATCTTGGAATCAACTCGCCGCCAGTGAGTATGGGTTTTATGCCAATGTTAACCCAGAGGTTGACCACCCTAGATGGTCGCAAGCATCAGAACGTCGGATCGCAGAAGGTGGGCTTTTTTCGGCAAAACGGATCCCAACTCTACCTTTTAACGGTTATGGCGACATTGTGTCAGATCTGTATAACGGTATGGATTTAAATAAGTTTTATTAGCTAGCTTGAATCACTGTTTACACGTTTAGTGTTGGCGGATTAGTAGGAGATGTTTATGCGTGTTAATCGCCGCTCAGTATTTCGGCTAAAAGGGCTATTTCACTTGATAGGCCTGCTGCCTATCGTCTATTTAGTGCTAAAAGTGATGAGTGATAATGCAGGTGGCGATCCGGTACAGTACATCATTCACTTTACTGGAATAGGGGCTCTCAATGCACTGGCAGCAACCTTACTTATCTCACCCGTTGCCAAGAAGTTTAAACTCGGGATCCTACTGCAAACTCGGCGATTAGTTGGCCTGTATGTCTTCGCTTATGCCAGTTTGCATGTGTTGGCATTCTTTAGTTTAGATTTAGTGTTTGCCTGGTCACTGTTTTTTGAAGAGGTTGTTAAACGTCCCTATATACTCGTGGGGGCGATGGCGTATATTTTACTCGCAGCGTTGGCATTAACTTCGTTCAAAGTTGTTGTACGCAAAATGGGTAAGAGCTGGCAAAAATTACATAATTGGATTTATGTTATTGCTATTTTGGTTCCGATACATTTTTACTGGTCAGTTAAATCTGAAATCATTGAACCAAGCCTATACATTTTATTGTTTTTGGTTTTGTTAGGATTAAGGTTAAAGCAAAATAAGTGGTGTAAACAAGTGTTTATAAAATGCTTTCGTATACTGACGGGTAATAAAGAAACTCAACCATTTAATTAATTCGATGTAAATCAAAAGGTGTGCTGTTATTTTTTTTATCTCCATATTTGATGTTTTATAAACTGGAGTTAACTCAATGCATTAATGTTAGAACGATGTCTGTAACTAGTCAGGTGTCATGTCCTAAGTGACAAGCGCTAATGCAAGGGTGATATGTGTAAGCATGGTATTTATTAGTATGTCATCGATGATGCGGCCATCTGAACAATGGTGTTTAGTGTGCTCAGCGTGTCTGTTAGGCAGGCTTGTTTATGTGAACTGTTGATGTAAATTGTTTATGGGGCCTGTTTAAGAGAATTGTTACATTGGAGAGATAAGTTTCATGCTGTGTATTGCAAGCCCATCCATAGGCTTGAGGTCGATAACTGGAACCATTTAGCTTTCTACAAGTCGCAGTCTAACGTTAGCGCTAATTTAATGACTAAAATAAGCTGATAAAGCAAATAACGTGTTTAGTCACTGTCTTAGTGACAGCTTTAGTCAAAGCCTTACGCGTTAAGTTGATTAAGTTTGTTGCTGATTGAGTTTAAACTTAATTATAAACCTGATTTTTTAGAAAATAACTTTGAATAGCTCGTTATTATTAATTGTTTTCTTGCTGTTTCATTACTTGAATGACTTCATCGTATGACATGTTAAATTGACGAGAAAGATTGATGATTTTAGTTTTATAGGTCTGAATACTTTCTTGTTGAGCGAGCAGTCTTTTTTCATTATCAACCAATTCATTGACCGCTTCTTGTAATATTAATAAACGGCGAAGATTAAAATCTAGCGAGTCAATGTACTTTAGCATTTGAGTTTTATTACGAGCCTGCTCTAAATCACTAGAGTGTTTTTTATCATAACCATATTGGTCTAGAGCGGCGATGGCACTTTCTAATTCGATATTGTTGTTCATTTTTACCTACGACTAACGAAAGGGTCTGTGTACAGACATTGAACAAGATTATAGTTTGTATTCTGGCTGGGGAACAGTCTGGATTTGATTAATTATCAGTTAATTCGTGCGTTAGCACTTGGGTTTCGGCTCTTGACCTGTCAATCTAGAGTAAATTGATACTCATTTTTGCACGGAGGCCTAATGTTGGATCTGTTACCCGATCTGTTTGATACCTATGCTGACAAGCTTACCCTATTACCCCCCATGTTTATCTCTTACGGTAAACGAGAGTGTTTTTGGGGCGAAGTAGTGACGGTAAAATGTTTTCGAGATAACTCAAAAGTTAAAGATGTTCTCGCCAAAGACGGTAAAGGTAAAGTGTTAGTGGTTGATGGGCAAGGGGTGACTGATTGCGCCTTGTTAGGTGACATGATCGCACAAAGCGCAGAAGATAATGGTTGGCAAGGCGTGGTTGTTTTTGGCTGCGTGAGAGACATTGGTACACTCAAAACGATTGACTTAGGTGTACAAGCGATTGGTGCCAACCCGATAAAAACAGTGAAGAAAGGGATAGGTGAAGTGAATATTGCAGTTGAAATTTATGGTGTCATCATTTCGCCTCAATCATTTATCTATGCTGATGGCAACGGAGTGGCGATATCTAATGAAGCGCTTGATATATCCGTGCTAAATTTAGAGTAATTCTTGATATTCACTCTAAAATTGAATTTCTATATTAGTCTCTTATATTAGTTAGTTACTGATATTGTTTTCTTAGTTTTAACAGATGGAACCTGCTATGAAATTTTTAAAATGGTTTTTTATTTCAATCCTAGGATTAGTTCTTGCTTTAGTGCTCTATGTCACTTTGATTTTTGACCCGAACGATTTTAAACCACAAATCGTCGACTTGGTGAAAGAAGAGACCGGTAGAGAACTGATTATCGGTAGTGATTTGTCGTGGACGTTTTTCCCGACCTTAGGCATTAAGCTTGGGCAAATTACCTTATCAAATCCAGATGGGTTTCAAAATCCATCAATGCTTGCCGTAAATGAAGTGGTTGCAGAGGTGGCATTAATGCCACTATTTAAAAAAGAAGTAGAGATTTCACAGCTTAACCTCGACGGCTTGACCTTGATGTTAGAGACTCAAAAAAATGGTCGCACTAGCTTTGACGGTTTAAGTGGTGAGGCCGGTAAAAACGCCAATGCAGATAAATCTACTGCGAATGCAACTAGTGGCTCGAGTCTAGCGCGCCTTGATATTGGTGGTATTACGATAACCAATACTAAGATAGTCAATATTAACCATGCTGCTCAGACTGAACAAGTCTTCGCCCTAAAAGAGCTAACATTAGGCCGTTTTCAACTGGGTGAGTTTGCCCCGCTAAAGTATGAGTTTTCTGCAACTTTGCCCGATATGAACCTGGTTAGCCAAGGTGAAGGCCAAATTAAAGTCGCACACGATCTTAAAACTATAACCATTAACGATTTTGTCATCGGTAATCAAGTGACTGGCGAAGGACTTCCTAATGGCAAGTTGAAGGTCGATCTTAATACCTCTTTAGTTGTCGCTTTGGAAAAACAAACGCTTAGCTTAGTACTGTCTAGCTTGAACGCGGCCAATATTGATGCATCTGGTTCACTTGATGTGGCTTATGGTCATACTGTCCCAAGCGTCGTTGCTAAGCTTGAGGTTGGTGATGTTGATCTTGATGCGCTGCGACCTAAAGGTGAAGCTCAGCAAACCAAAGACAGTAAGCCATCACCAAGCTCAGCTAAAGCTGTTGAACCCGATTTAACCGCGATGAATAAGGTTAATCTTGATGTCGACGTGAGAGTCAAGTCGGTTAAGGTCGCTAATTTAAAAACTCAAAACTGGGTGATGCAATTAGTGATGAAAGGTGGCGTAGCAGATATGAAGCAATTATCAGCGGATCTGTATGGGGGTAAAGTTAACGCATCAGCGAAAATCGATGGTCGAAATAAAGTCGCTCAATATCAATTTAATGAACGTCTGACAGGGGTCGACATTCGTGCCTTATTAATCGATATGGCCGACATTGATATGTTAGATGGTAAAGCTAACTTCAATGTAACTGGTAAAGGTAAGAGCTTAATTCCAGATAACTTGAAAAAGAACTTGATTGCAAACGGGCAGTTTGAAATTGCCGATGGAGCGATTCATGGGGTTAACATCCCGCAAATGATCCGTGAAGCAAAGGCAAAGTTAGGTGGAGACCTATCAGCTGGTTCAGGTTCTACTGAGCAAAAGACTGATTTCACCAGCATGACTGGCTCATTTAATATCGCTAATGGTGTGATAACGAATCCCGATCTTGATATGGCTTCTCCACTTATCCGACTTAAGGGCAAGGGTACTGCTAATATTCTCAATGAAGCGTTAGATTATAAGTTAACAACATCAGTTGTTGGCTCGTTAGAAGGTCAGGGCGGTGATAAGCGAGATGCTCTCTATGGTGTTGAGATCCCATTTTTGATCACTGGCACCATGTCAGAGCCTAAGTTTGCCTTAGATACTAAAGCGCTACTGGACTCAAAACTGAAAGATGAAACAAATAAATTGAAAGATAGCTTATTTAAGAAGTTTGGAGGCCTGTAATGCTAAAAATATTAATGTTCCCGCTGCTGGCTTTTAGTTTGGTGGCCTGCTCAGAGCAGCAAACTGAAACCGCAAATGTTGACACTGCCGTAGAAAATACTCAGGAGTCTCAATCAGCAGTGCAGCCTAGCGCTAAAACACCAGTACAGCCTGTTGCAGCATCACCGAGTGCTAGCACCAATATTGTTGCTGGCGGTGTCGTTGATGCAGGGAGTGCGAAAGACAGAGTGCCTACAAAGGAAAAGTCGATGAGCAAGGGATTGTTAGATGCGAAGCTATTGGTGAATGATAAAGCAAATGTGACTCTGCAATATACTAACAACCAACGCTATGGCGTGCCATTAATGTTTATCTCTGGAATGACAGCCGATTTATGGTTACTCGATCCTTCTGGACACCGAGTTTGGGCTTGGTCTAACGAGATGATGTTTACCCAAGCCTTGAGAGAAACGGTAATGCCAGCGGGTAAGACGCAAAATGTTAAATTTACTATCCCAGCGAGCGTCGCGGCCAAAATCACTAAAGGCTATAGTCTAAAGGCGCTGTTTGCAGGCAAAGCGACAGAATCGCAGACTCCTGCAATGTTGCCTGTGACTTATCAATACACAATGTAATTGTTAAACGACAAGCATTAAAAAAGGCGACTATTGGTCGCCTTTTTTATGTTTATCAGCCAGTAAAACCTATTATGGTTTTACGCTCTGACTTTAGTCATATCAACATACAGCTTAAGCATTTGCCCTGGCTGAATGTATTTAGTCTTCTCGAGTGAGTTCCAGCGAACTAATTCGTTCACACTGACATTGAACTTACTCGCGATACGAGCTAAAGAGTCGCCATTACGCACCTTGTAGTTCACGGTACGCGTTACTTCACTTAAGCTCCCCTTGTTTGACTTGCTACCTGACCAAATAACCAGTTTTTGGCCTATTTGTAACGGATCTTTTGGCGCCATGCTATTCCAGCTAGCAAGCTGAGCCGTTTTAACGCTATGTTGTTTAGCTATTTTCCACAGTGAATCACCCGATTTTACTTTGTAGGTAACTTTACTTGCACCATGATTTTTATTCTGCTGGCGATTTAGACGTTGATCTGCTGATAACAGATATTCATCTAAATTCTTAGCTGCTACAGGGATCAGTAAAAACTTACCTGCAACAATAGTATTGCCATTAATATCATTCACCGACTTTAACGCTGAGATGGTTGTGTTATAGCGTTTTGCTATTAAGCCTAAGCTATCGCCAGACTTAACTTTATAACGTTCCCAATTTAAGCGCTCTTTAGTATCAGTATTGTTTAACGCAAGTTTAAATGCGTCAGCTTTATCAACGGGTAATACAAGCAAATGTGGTCCGTCAGGCGCTGTCGCCCAGCGGTTATAACCAGGATTGAGCTTATGTAGTTCAGAAGTGGTCATATTGGCAATGTCTGCTGCAAGCGCCAAGTCAATCTGGCTTCCAATATCCACGACTTCAATCTGTGGTTGATTACTTATAGGCGTAAGTTTAATACCATATTTATCGGCATTTTTAATTACGTCAGCTAAAGCGAGTAGCTGAGGTACATAGCGCTCAGTTTCTCTGGGTAAGTTCAGGCTGAAAAAATCAGTTGGTAGACCTTTCTTCTTATTACGTTTAGCTGCGTTGATCACACGACCTTCACCAGTGTTGTACGCGGCAATCGCATATAACCAGTTTTGACCTGTCTTACCGTGAAGATACTCAAGCATGTCAAGAGCTGCAGTTGTTGCAGCCGGTACATCGCGTCGACCGTCATACCACCAGTTCATTTCAAGCCCGAAGTGACGAGCCATAGGGGATGTGAACTGCCACAGACCAGATGCGGCGCCGTGAGAATAGGCAAATGGATCGAAAGCGCTCTCAACGATGGGGAGCAAAGCAAGCTCTATCGGTAAGTTACGCTTTTCAATTTCTTCAACAATGAGATACATAAATGGCGTAGCACGCTCAGATACACGTTCTAAATGCTGTGGATGTTTGATGTACCAATCGCGATATTGGCGAACGAGTTTTTCATCGGGTACTTCCATCTGCATGTCTAGACGAATACGTTGCCAGATATCAGTGATCTCAACGGTCTCTACGACTTCAGGTACAATGGGTGCTACGGTGACTTTTTCTACTACGACAGGTGTAGTGGGAATCCTTTCTACAGTCTGCTGGTCGCCGAAATTTTGACAACCTGTCAACAGGGCAATCCCCCCCGCGACGAATAAAAGTGGTACGCGCATGTAAAATGTGTGTCCTTAAATTAGGCTCAAAAAAGCCAGATAACCCTTGCTTAGTTCTTGCTCAGTTCTGGCTTAGTGGCACTGAAATAGCGGGCTATTGTAGATTATTTTTTAGAAATTGTCTTTCCATTGACGCAGAAGTGCGAAGCTTTGCAAGGGATTGCTGATAGGTTGTTGGAATTGAACGGCTAAAATTTGCTGGATTTCTGTACTACCTGCTCTTAAAAATGGGTTAATGGCTTTTTCTAAGCCAATTGATGAAGGCAAGGTCGGTTTATTTTGCGCTCTCAGGGTGCGAGCTTTTGCTGTGTATTCGATAAGCGCTGGATTTGTCGGTTCAACTCTTGCAGCAAATTTAAGGTTTGCTAATGTGTATTCATGAGCACAAAATACACGAGTATTGTCTGGCAGGTGGCTTAATTGCATTAATGACTGATACATCTGCTCTGCGGTACCTTCAAATAATCGCCCACACCCGCCACTAAATAGGGTGTCACCGCAAAATAGGGCATCTTCGATTAAATAACTAATATGGCCCAATGTGTGACCGGGTACCTGAATAACCCTTGCATTTAATTCGCAATTTTCTAGCGCAAGAGTAACGCCTGCAGTGATAGGACGATTGACACCTTTTATATTTTCACTCTGTGGGCCATATACAGGTACGTTTTGGCCAAAATGGTTGAGCAATGGTTCGATACCATCCGTATGATCATAGTGGTGATGGGTTATTAAAATCCCTAGCAGGGGCTGTTTTCTGAGAGTTAAATAATCAATAACCACTTGCCCATCACTGGGGTCGACGACATAGACACCAGTACTTTGCTGTGATTGAAGCAGCCAGATATAATTATCGTTTAACGCGGGCAATGGAGTTATCTGTAACATATCGAGGCTCTCTATTTGAAGAAATTAACAGCTCAACAAAATTAATTTGAGCGCTTAAACAAGTTTACTGACCAAAGCTATTGCTTGTATACCGCTTTCGTTATTAAAGTAGACAAGAGTGATTTTGGAGGTCGATTTGTCACAGTCTCAATTACCGTTAAAACCTTATCATTGGTCGGAACTTCCGAGTGGGGCTGTTATTCGCGAAAGTGTTGAGCAGGCTTTATCCCCATGGTGGCCAAGAATTTTTGGTTACTATATGTTAAATCTTGGCCCTTTGAGCCATAAAATAGACAAACCAGGGGTAGGGATCAGTAAGCAATACTCTTTATATGATCAGCCACAGGCGAGCATAGAGGGAGACTATAGTCAGCTACCCATTCAAAATCTTAGTATCGATGCCGTGGTGATGAACTTTATTATAGAGTTTGAGGCAGACCCTTACCGCATACTGAGAGAGGTCGATAGAGTCCTTATTTCTGGTGGGCATTTAGTGATTGTTGGTTTTAACCCACTTAGCCCGATGTTTATCGGACAAATTTTGCCTAAACATCAGCAAGAGATCCCTTGGAATGGGCGCTTTTTTATGCCTTCACGGGTAAAAGATTGGCTAGGATTATTAGGGTATCAAGTGGTTGCCGATGAACGCTTACTGCACCACCATCTTCTTACAGAGACGAAGGTTGATAATATTTGGTCTCATGCGCTTAAGTCTTGGTTACCGAGTACCGGCAGTGTTTATGTGCTGGTGGCGAAAAAGTTAGAAACACCGTTAACGCCAATACAGGCAAAGCGAAGAGTTAAACAACGAAATTGGTCGACAGCGCCGAGTGCTGGGCGTACAGGTCATGCATCTAATACTCATCATAGTAAGTAAACTTAGCGCCTTTATGGCAATGGTTATCATTTTCAAATTATAAATAAAGAGTCTTGATGCGTATAACATTAAAACAGTTGGCCATTTTTGAGGCGGTAGCTCGCAGTGGTCAAGTTGCTAAAGCAGCTGAGATGGTTAACTTGTCATCTCCTGCAGCATCGATGGCGCTATCTGAGTTAGAGAAACAATTAGATACTCGCTTATTTGAGCGAGTAGGCAATCGATTACGCTTAAATTCGCAAGGCAGTTTGTTGTTGCCTTTGGCCACTGAAGCGTTACAAAAAATCGATCAAATTGAGCATACCTTTTCGCCAGCAGGGGCTGAACTTGGCGGTAATCTGACAATTAGTGCCAGCTCAACTATAGGCAATTATTTACTGGCCAGAAGCGCTGTCGCCTTTTGTCAGCAACATACCAATACATTGGTTAATGTCGATATCGATAACAGCCAGGCAGTGATCAATGCCGTGCTTGAATTTAAAAGCGAAATGGGCTTTATCGAAAGTCAGTGTCTTGATAGCCGTATTGCTGTTGAAGCATGGCATAAAGACAAGTTATTGGTTTTTTGCCATCCCGCTCACCCGCTAGCTGGCAAACGAGTTGCGCCGAGTGAATTGCGTAATATGCCTTGGGTGATGCGAGAAGAGGGCTCAGGTACCCGAGACTGCTTTGTCAGTGCTGCGAATGCCCTTGATATACAGCCACAAGAAAAGTTCCGCTTTTCTACCCCCGATGCTATTAAGCAAGCTGTTAAGCAAGGCGCGGGATTAGGCGTTTTATCGGAACTGACTCTTGAAAAAGAGCTCATTCGCAAAGAATTGGCGCTTATCGAAGTGGAAGGCTTAGCACTAGAGCGTAAGTTCTATCGTATCCACCATAAGAGTCGTAATTTTAATCCGTTAGGCTTAGCCTTTATTGACTTTTGCCAAGGTTTTTTAAACACCGAAAGCTAACGACTCAAGTTGACTTAATTGAGCGCAACGCTAGCTTTGGTCTAGGCTTTCTTGTTGGATAATGTAACCGGTGTCTTCTTGCTTAGGTTTAGCTTCAGCGGCTTGGCGGGCAAGATCGTCACAACGCTCATTTTCAGCATGACCTGCGTGGCCTTTAACCCAACGCCAGTCAATTTGGTGGCGTTGGGATACTGCGTCAAGACGTTTCCACAGATCGACGTTTTTTACTGGTTGATTGGTGGAGGTGATCCAGCCTTTACGCTTCCAACCGTGGATCCATTGGGTGATCCCTTGGCGCATATACTGACTATCGCTGGTTAAGATAACCTGACACGGCACTTGTAACACTTCTAGCGCGACAATCGGGGCCAATAGCTCCATGCGATTGTTCGTGGTAAGGGCAAAGCCATCAGCAAGCTCTTTTGTTTGCTTTTTATACTTTAAAACGATGCCATAACCGCCAGGGCCAGGATTTCCGAGGCAAGAACCGTCGGTATAGATAGAGATCTGTTTCAGTCCAGTCATCAAGTTGCTACCATAGCTATAATTGCTGGGCGAGTATACCCAAAAAATTTAACTGAGAAATGTATAAATTCATATGAATATTGTTTCAAGCGCAAAGCGACAAATTATTCTCGATACCGAAACCACAGGTATGAACCAATCGAGCGGTCCAATTTACTTGGGTCATAGGATCATTGAAATCGGTTGTGTTGAAGTCATCAATCGCCGCTTAACTGGGCGTCATTATCACGAGTACATCAATCCGCAACAGCCGATTGACCCAGAAGCGATTGCGGTTCACGGTATAACAAATGAGTTTGTGGCTGATAAACCTAAGTTTCATGAGGTAGCACAAAGCTTTATTGAGTTTATCGACGGCGCTGAAATTGTTGCACATAACGCGAGCTTCGACGTTAGCTTTATGGATCACGAGTTTTCAATGTTACAGCCGCGTGGCCCTAAAACAGCTGATATTTGTCAAATCCTCGATTCGCTCGCAATCGCTAAACATTTACATCCAGGGCAAAAGAATAACTTGGATGCCTTGTGTAAGCGCTATGGTATCGATAACTCGGCCCGTGATCTTCACGGCGCATTACTCGATGCTGAGATTTTGGCTGACGTTTACCTGTTAATGACAGGTGGCCAAACCAAGTTTAACCTTTCAAGTGAAAAAGCAGGGCAAGAGGGCGGGGGGATCCAACGCTTAAGTGCAGATAGAGCAAAACTTAAAGTGATCGCCGCATCGGCCGATGAACTGATAAGACACGAAGAGCGACTAGACTTAGTTGCGAAATCAGGACAATGCCTCTGGCTCGGATAAACGTCATTTTATGAACTTCTCTATGATTAGAAGCGTTAAATATGTAGCGGTTTTCTTAATTTGTTATTTTTCAGTTAGCATTGCAGCTTTGGCGAATGTCGTGCTTTCTTCGCATGCTTCGGAGTTAAAGAATCGTTTTAGAATCGATCATATGGTTGAGTCGGTAACCTTGCTCATTCATAGAGAGTACGGCAGTGCCCCCGTTATCATTGTGCGTCCAGATGGCAGCAAATGGTATGTGAACCGCCATCCTGAGGATAAAGTCGCCTGGATGGAAGGCTTAACGGGTGACATGATCACCATTAACCAGCCTATGCCTGGACCGTGGCAATTGATTGGCCAAGTGGTAGAAGGTTCAGTGATTGATAAGGTGTCAAAGCTTTCAATTGATGTCGATCCCATTCCACAGCCACTGTTTCAAGGTGAACGGGTTAAATTAACGGCAAGATTACTCGGCGATGAACAAAAAGTGCGCTTGCCGGGTCTTGACTTTATGATGAGCTGGACTGCTCGATTTGTAAGTGACAACCATTCTGCCGATGAAAATTATGCGGCAGGAACGCTTATCGTTGGCACGTATAGAGATAACGGAGAAGCACTGGATGAGCGACCTGATGACGGGACCTTTACCAGTGATTTAGATCTAGAGCAGCCATGGGGTGGCTACACACTGCAAGTGCGGGCTAACAATGCTGTGCTTGAAAGGCAATATACCGAGCCGTTTAGATTATCCCCGCGCCCAGTCGAAGTTGAGTTATTGACACCTGACGATCCCAAATCGGGAGTCTGGACTTTAGCTATTAAGTTAAACGATCAAGTACTTAAACTTGAGCAAACGCATCTTGAGGCGGAAATAAAGGGCCCAGCAGGCAAGATGATCCCGCTAACGATTACCGACTTTAAGGAAGCTAATAGCCACTTTGTGCTGCCTAAGGTCATGGATTTTGGTAGTTATCATTTAAAGCTCAATGCGGTGAGTACCACAGTTAACGGAAGAGAGATCTATCTAAGCTTACCCGAGCTGTTTTTTAATCTGATCCAGCCACCTGAGCCTCCTCCTACTAAAGAAGAACTTGCTGCAAGAGCCGATGCGATCGCTAAGTTGCAGGAGCAACAGGCAAAAGAGGATGCTATCGTATTAATCGTATCCATCAATATTGCATTGATCGTATTAGGTATACTGGTTTTATTGTTCATTCGTAAGCGCAGTAACCTCAAAAAAGCATTAGCAGCAACGCAGGCGCGTTTAGAAACAGAGGTGCGTAAAGAGAAGATGTTGCTAGAGCTGGATCAAATCGATTTAACCATGCCAGAAGATAGTGTTGAGCCTAAGAGCGATAGAAGGTAGTTTTTATCAACAAATTGTTGAAGATAAAGTCTAATTGTTCGTTTTTCGACTTGTTGATTAAGTTCTTATAAAAAACTTATTGACGGGCTACCTCACTCTACGTATTATTCAACGCACTTGATGTGGAGCGGTAGTTCAGTTGGTTAGAATACCGGCCTGTCACGCCGGGGGTCGCGGGTTCGAGTCCCGTCCGCTCCGCCAATCAAGTGCTAAATTTTAGTTATTTGTTAGTGACATAACGAGTAACATTAGAAGTCAACATGATTGAATTCTAGTAAAGTTTAGGAGCGGTAGTTCAGTTGGTTAGAATACCGGCCTGTCACGCCGGGGGTCGCGGGTTCGAGTCCCGTCCGCTCCGCCAACATAAAGATAAAAGCCTCTGCATTTCTTTTTATTGAAGATTGCAGGGGCTTTTTTCGTTTCAACGCTGCTACTTTATAAGGCATTGTTTAGCCCAGGTTTTGGATTCAGCTGTTCCTGAGTTATACCAATTGCCGACATAAGCTTAAGCTTCTCGCTTATTTGTGGGCGCGATGAGTAAGTAAAATACCCAAGCAAACTAAGAAATAAGAACCATTGCTAATATCCTAGCCGCTTTTTCGGCGCCTTGGGTTCTAGGTGATCTTAATATTAAGGTGATCGGGATTATCCATACTAAAAAAATCACCAAAAATGCTGTGATGAAAAGACTCATTGATAGCAACTCCATTTGGTATTGCCCCCAAGGTGCCGAGCAAACTCCGATAATGTATCATTCAGTTGCGACTTTATAGGTAAAAAGTGCGATATGCAGATTGACTGCTATTTAAGCTCTCATCTTTGTTAGTATCGTTAACAGGGACGATAAGTAATGGCTTGCAAAACAAACGACCACTAATGAGCTTATCAATCAAAGTAGCAAATGTTACTTTACTCCGTGGCTGAATCTACTGTAAGTTATTATAATTAAATATATTTATTCTATTAAAGCCATTGTGTTTTATCCCCGCAAGACTGACAGATGTACAGCCCCTTTTAAACGCGATGTCGTTGCTAACCTAGCCATAGCTGTATTCTTATCCACCTAAATCATTTTACGGAAATTTTGATTTACTTTTCTTGGTGTTATCGTATTTTACTCAGGTTTAGCTATAGTTTTTACACTCAATGGCTTCTTTTAACAAATACATATTTCGCTAGAAATGAGCAGATAAGGAAATAGGCTATGCTAGAGCAGATCACTGGGATGCTTGCTTTGCTAGGTGTTTTATCGTTGTTTTGTCAGTGGATAGGGTGGAAGCTAAGACTGCCCGCTATTCTCCCGCTACTCTTATGTGGTCTTTTACTAGGGCCGGGCCTTGGTTTCTTAAATCCTGACGCGATATTTGGTGATCTGTTATTTCCAATTATTTCACTCGGCGTCGCGGTGATCTTATTTGAAGGGGCGTTAACGCTAAACTTTAAAGAGATAAAAGAGCATGGTGCCATGGTCACCCGATTGGTGACCTTAGGCACCGTCATTACATGGGCCTGTATTACGCTTGGTACCTTTTACTTACTTGATTTTGATTGGTCGATGGCTTTGCTGTTTGGTGCGCTGGTGGTGGTAACAGGCCCAACGGTTATCGTGCCTATGCTCAGAAGTGTAAGACCTAAAACAGAGCTTGCCAGCATATTACGTTGGGAGGGGATTGTTATCGACCCTATTGGTGCTTTACTTGCTGTTTTAGTGTTTGAATATATCGCCGTTGCGGCAGATCCCACAACTCATGTTTTGCATGCACTAAGTGCCATGTTAATTGTAGGATTAGGCTTTGGTGTATTGAGTGGCTATCTAGTGGGCCTTGTGCTGCGTAATAATTTGTTGCCCCATTATCTGCGAAATACCGCAGTGCTAACCTTAATGCTAGCCGTATTTGTAGGCTCTAACATATTGGAAGAAGAATCGGGCTTATTGTCTGTAACTGTTATGGGTATTTGGTTAGCGAATATGAAAGGGGTCGACATTGCCGATATTTTAGAGTTTAAGGAAACGCTGACTGTATTACTCATTTCTGCGCTGTTTATTCTGCTTGCAGCGCGACTTAACGCCGACGCGCTGTTGAGTCTCGGTTGGGAAGGGCTTGCGTTATTGGCCGTGGTAATGCTGGTTGCTCGTCCATTAAGTATTTGGTGCTGTGGTGTTGGTACATCGCTTTCAAGTGGTGACAAGTGGTTTTTAAGCTGGGTAGCACCGCGCGGCATTGTGGCGGCGGCGGTATCATCTCTGTTTGCCATCAAGCTTGAATCCATTGGGATTCAAGGCGCAGAGCTTATTGTACCGCTTGTTTTTTTAATCATTATTGGCACTGTTGTTATTCAGAGTTTAACCGCCGGGAAATGGGCAAAGATGCTAGGTGTTACCGCGGACTCATCACAAGGGTTACTCATTTTTGGTGCGTCTAAGTTGCCGAGAGCGCTTGCTAAAACGTTACAATCAAAAGGCGTGACAGTGCTACTAGCCGATAATAACTGGGATAATATTCGTCTCGCTCGCATGGACAATATTCCGGTATATTTTGGTAACCCTGCATCTGAACATGCTGAAAACCATATGAATATGGACGGTATTGGTCGCGTCTTGGTGATGTCACCTTATCGTCAACTTAACCCCTTAGTGAGTTTTTACTTCCAAGATGTATTTGGCAGTGAAAAGGTCTACGGGCTAAATCATGGTGAAACATCGAGTGCTCGCCATCAGTTGTCTGAATCCTACTTAAAACGCTTATGTTTATTTGGTGAAGGGGTCTCATATTCTAAGCTTGCGAGTTTAATGGCGAAAGGGGCTAGTATTAAAAGCACCAGCCTGACTGAAAGCTTTAACTACGCCATGTTTATGGCGCAATATGGACAAGCTGCAATTCCGCTTATTTATTTGCAAGATGGAAAAGTAAGGGTAATTAGCGCTGCATTAGATACTGAGCTGCCAACAGGGGTTGAGCTTATTAGCTTAATCCCTGCGGATGCGATTAAGCTTGAGATGAGCAGTGAGCAACCGGATAAAGTCGGTACCAGCTAGAGAATCTGTTTTTTAATCATCTTATATTTGTTTCCACTTCAGCTTGTTCGAGGTGGAAACAGATAGACTTTATCAACTCTTTTCAATCAGAAGTGGTGTGTTTAATTATTGAGGTGCAGAGGTGATGTTATAGATGATTACAGTGCCCGTTGTTACCTTGGCTATTGGCGGCAGAGTCATTAACTCGACTCAATCCACTTTGTTGGTTTTATCTTGCAAAACAGGCATCACCAATCTTAAGGCGTTAGTCTTATCGTTGAGCCATTAAAGTATAGAGTAAAGCTGGTAGGGGCGTACTTACTACTATTTCAGTCACTCATCGCTAAAGAACTCAATCTACATGAGCTATATCGCCGCTAACGTATAAAAAGTCAGCGATTTTATTTGTGCTATGTAACATATTTATAAGATTGTTAGCTGAGAATGAAAATATTTTTAAACATCAGATTTACAACACACTTTTCAATATTATCAACGAGTAAGGTATGGAAATCTCCTTACCTGAAACACAGGTAAATTCATCATTAAAGGTGAGTTATGTCATTTGCCTATTTACGACAGTCATTAGCAACCCAAAGTCTTGATCTCGTCATGCAACATACGATTAAGCAATCCCTTAGTTTGGCTGACGCCAAAGTGTTCCCATTAGGTCATTCATCTGTAAGCTTTACCGAAGAGCAAAAAATTGAAACGCTCTATATCCATATCCCGTTTTGCCATACTTTGTGCCGTTTTTGCTCGTTTCATAAAGTTAAATACAACCGAGAAAAGGCCAAGCTATATTTTGAAGCCCTGCGTAAAGAGATAAAGCGAGTGATTGGGGCGGGTTTACGTTTTAATCGAGTTTATATCGGTGGCGGTACCACAACGATTTTAGAAGATGAACTTGTTAAAACAATAGAATTGATTAAAAGCTTAACTACGGTACGTGAAGTCTCTTGTGAGACCGATCCTAGTTACTTTAAAACCGGCAATCCAGAATTGCTCGATGGCTTAGTTGATAGGATGAGTATTGGCTTACAAAGCTTTGATGATCAAATATTGAAAGCCAGTGGCCGTTTTGAAAAGTTTGGCTCAGGTGATGAGCAGGCCATCGATATTAAAAGAGGGATTGAACTATTCCCTACGGTCAATGTAGATCTAATGTATGGTTTTAAAGGGCAAACACCCGATAGTGTAGTGGCCGATATTAAACGCATGATCCAGCTTGAACCTGACCAAATTACTACTTACCCGCTCACTTTAGGAATAGGCAAGAGCCGAAAAAAATCTAAATGTCTGGCGGGTAAGCCTGAAGATTTATGGCCACAATTTTTGGCCGCAAAACAAGCAATGTCAGAACGCTATATGATGGAGTTTCCTTGGACATACAGTCGTAATTTTGGTCAAAAAGTCGATAATAAATATGTGCTAGATGGGGAGAATTGTTTTGGGGTCGGCTCGGGAGCATTCGGCCGTTTTGGGTCGCAGTTTCAAGTATCGAGCTTTAATATTGATCGCTATATCCAACTCATTAATCAAGGGTATGTTGGTACCAGTCACCATAAAGTACTGAGCGATAAATCAATAAACCAACATCATTTGATGATAATGATGGGCAAAGGGCATTTAGATAATGCTTTATTTAAAGCGCATACGGGCAAAAGCCTGTGGCAAGCCTTTCCTATTGAGTTAACCTATTTATTAGCCGCAGGGGCCCTTATTAAGCAAGGAGATAGTTATAAAACCACAGAAGCAGGCCAATTTATTGCTTTAAAGATGTTCAGTGGTTTCCTAGCTGGTATGGATTATTTACGTGAGCAAGCTATCGAATTAGCAGCACATTAAACGTATATCGCTACTTAAGACAATGAGAGATTAAATTGTAAGATACAGCCCCTATTTGTTCGCTATGCTATGTGGAAGTGAAGAGTATCAGTAGAAGGATTTAAGGGCTGATCCTGTTTCTGTGGCAAGGTTAATATGGAAAGGTTTTTGCTGATTGTTTTTTTGATGATTGTTTTTTTGATGTTTGCTGCTGTTCGCAGCCGTATCTACACAGAATAATTGGTACTTACATTTGGGCTTTAATTGTTCAGCTTATAAGTTGGAAATGCCCCAAAGCTCGTTAGCCTTCGAATGAAAACTGATTACATTATTTGTCTGAGCTGTGGCTACAGGGCTGCTAATT
>NZ_JBRIMB010000025.1:0-65984 GCF_052977265.1 Shewanella sp. 0m-8
GCTCTTAAAGCGTTTGTCACCTGAATCAAATCTCCTAGGAGTTTTAACTCTCTAACACCGCTGCAAGTCCCGTTCTACCTGAGTAGTTGGCCTGCTGTGCCGTGTCAGTGGATGCGCATTATAGGGAAATTTGAGATCAGCGCAAGGGGGGTTTTCAATTAAATTAGAATAATCGAATCAAATGCATAGTTAACAAACGATACGTACAAAAAAGGGGCTAAAAGCCCCCTTTTTACATGTTTCACAGTAAAGGATCAGTTACCAAAGAAGCGAGATTCTTGCTTTGCTTCAATTTCACCATCATCAGTAGTCACTTTAAAGTTGATATGAGTCATTGTTCGGCTCAGGTCTACAGGGTCAACAGCAACACTAATAGGTAAGGTTAAGACTTCCCCTCCTTTAATGCTCACTTGTTGAGGTCCAATCCAATCATAATTGGCTAGCCCTTCAACACCCATATTGTAAAGGTGGGCCTCTTCTGTCTTATTCAAAATCTTCAACGTAAAGGTGTTCTCTATCAAACCGTCATCGGTTTCTCTATAGAGCTGGTTTCTGTCTCTGATAATGTCGATACGAATGGGGGCTATCGTAGCAGTTGCATAAACAAGAACTAAAATCATCACTGACAGTACTACGCCATAACCCACAAGCTTTGGCCTAAGCACTTTTTCCTTTACGCCCTCTAACTTATTTTCAGTGGTGTAGCTAATCAGTCCTTTATCGTAGCCCATACGTGTCATAGTCGTATCGCATGCATCAATACATGCACCACAGTTTATACACTCATATTGCAAGCCATTACGGATATCGATGCCAGTAGGACAAACTTGCACGCATAAGTCGCAGTCTATGCAGTCTCCTAAGCCTAGTGCTTTAGGATCGGCTTTTCTCGACCTTGGCCCTCTGGTTTCACCGCGCTTGGTATCATAACCCACTATATAAGTGTTCTTATCAAACATGGCGGCTTGGAATCGTGCGTAGGGGCACATGTGAAGACACATAATTTCGCGCATCCACCCTGCGTTACCGTAAGTCGCAAAGGTGAAGAAGATAACCCAGAAGTAAACACCGCCACTGGCTGTTAGGGTGAACACTTCTTTATAGACTTCACTGGTCGGCACAAAGTAAGACACGAATGTCATTGCTGTAAGTAAAGAGATTAGCAACCAAGATGCGTGTTTAGCGGTTTTGCGCCACAGTTTGTTGAAACTCCATGGCATCTGGTCGAGCTTAATACGCTTATTACGCGACCCTTCTAGCTTTTCTTCAAACCATATAAAGATAAAAGTCCACACGGTTTGCGGGCATGTGTAGCCACACCACACTCGACCGAGATATGTTGTGATAAAAAACAACCCAAATGCCGCGATCATTAATAATGCTGCGAGTAAGGTAAAATCCTGCGGCCAGATGGTTAAACCAAAGACATGAAACTTTTGCTCGGCAAGATTAAACCACACCGCTTGGCGGTCTCCCCAGGGGATCCAAGGCAGAATTAAAAAGAACAACATTGCCACCCAACCTAGACGGCGACGCAGAGTGCTCCACAAGCCCTCAACAGCACGGACATAAATACGATTACGCGGATTAAAGCGGTCGGCTTTACTGGCATCGGGTTGATGAATTTTGATTCTTTCAGCTTTAGAGAAGTCTTTATTATTTTGTTCTGCGCTCATTTTGCAGCCTTACAGCTTTAATTTTTCTGGAAAACTAGCTTATTATAACGCTTATACTACAAGTTATTCACCTACATAGGACTAAAAGATGAAGGGTTGGATCATATTGGCAATCATCGGTGGCATTCTTTACTACCTTTATACAGAAACCGATACCTTAGACGAGCCAATCGCTGAGATTGAAGGAATATTTCAACAGGCAGAGGACAAGCTTGATAGCATGACAGGCACTCAGATCCAGCGTGTAGATAATACACTCGATTTGTTAAAAACTGATATTGCAGACCGCCTTTCTGCTACGGAGCAACAAGCGTTAACTGTAATTACGCAATCACAGGCCAAACTCAATGAGTTTAAAGCTGATTTCTGTGGTAGTGGCGCCAATAAACATTCAGCTTTTAGTAAGGAAAATCAAACTTACATTTGCGACAAGCTTAATTAAAGGCCTAAAGTCTTTAGTCAAATAACGCAACAGATCTCAGTTAATCGATTAGCATGCAAACTAGATTGACCTGAGATCTGATTAGGCCTAGCCTTTAGCTATTATCGTATTTCTATGAAGAAAAAAGGCTAAAGGCTCATGACACTACCAGTATCTGACATTTTTGATCCCGAATTATGGGATCTTGTTCCAGGATTTGATTTCGAAGATGTTACCTACCACAGAGCCAAAGATCAGGGCACTGTACGTATCGCAATTAACCGCCCTGATTGCTTAAACTCGTTCCGCCCTAAAACCGTTGATGAACTTTACACCGCACTCAATCATGCGCGTCAGTGGTCTGATGTTGGTTGTGTATTACTAACAGGTAATGGCCCTTCAGCTAAAGGTCAATGGTCTTTCAGTGCCGGTGGCGATCAACGTATTCGCGGCAAAGATGGCTACAAGTATGAAGGTGCTGAAGAAGGCACGCCAGATGTGGCTCGTATGGGGCGTTTACATATTTTAGAAGTACAGCGTTTAATCCGCTTTATGCCTAAGGTGGTTATTGCTGTTGTACCAGGCTGGGCTGTTGGCGGTGGCCATAGTCTACATGTGGTATGTGACTTAACCCTTGCTTCAAAAGAGCACGCGGTATTTAAGCAAACTGACCCTGATGTAGGTAGTTTTGACTCAGGTTATGGCAGCGCTTACCTTGCTAAGATGATAGGCCAAAAGCGCGCTCGAGAAATCTTCTTCCTTGGCTTTAATTACTCTGCAGAAGAAGCCTTTGACATGGGAATGGTTAACCGCGCTATCCCTCACCAAGAATTAGAAACAGAAGCATTAAAGTGGGCTAAAGAGATCAACTCTAAGTCTCCTACCGCGATGCGTATGTTGAAATACGGCTTTAACTTACCCGATGACGGCTTAGTTGGTCAGCAGTTATTCGCCGGAGAAGCGACTCGCCTAGCTTATGGCACCGAAGAAGCCAGAGAGGGTCGTGATGCCTTCTTAGAAAAGCGTGATCAGGACTTCTCTTCATTCCCTTGGCACTACTAATTTACAGTTAATCTGTTAATGAAAGCCTAACGTAAACCCATCAGTACACGAACTATATTGATGGGTTTATACCCAAAGTGCATTTCCAATCGACAAAGCCTATCAAACTAATCTATGTAAACCCCTTTTAATTACAAATGATAACCATTACCATTTAGGTAATTCAAATAGAGGCACTCATTATGATTAAAACCATGACATTCGCAATTCTACACTTTGGCGTCGCCTTCACCATTACTTACCTGTTAACAGGAAGCGTTGTCATTGGTGGTGCCGTCGCGTTAATAGAACCTGCTGTTAATACCGTTGTTTTCTACTTTCACGAAAAGGTGTGGAAAAACATCGAGTCTAAAAACGCACTGCAAACTGCGCCAGCTTAATCTTTATCAGTATTATTTAAACCCAGTTTGTTCGCGAGCGGTCCAATAGCCCCCCCTTGAATAAACACTGAGAACAATACGATAAAGAACACCATGTGCACGATATCTAACGATCCCGGTACACCTGCCGCCGCGGGGATCAATGCGAATACAATGGGGGTCGCCCCTTTTAGACCAATAGAGGAAATAAACAGCCGCTTCTTCCAACTCGCCTTAGTAAAAGGCAAGTAACAAAGCTGCACAGCTAAAGGTCTAGCAACAAAGATCAACAGTAGTGCCGGTAGTAATGAGCTAATAAACACGGCAGCTAATGATTGCGGGAATATTTGTAAGCCCAACACGATAAACATTAAGGCCTGTGCTAACCAAGATAAACTATTAAAGAAGTGCAGATTAACAAGCTGGCCTCGCTTAATACCATTACCTATTACCACCCCCGCTATATATGAAGCCAATAAAATATTGCCACCCAGTACGTCGGCACCATAGGTCGCAATCACAAAGCTTGCGAGTACAAATACAGGGATGAGACCAAACTCTGATAGGTGAATTCGATTTAATAACCAGACCGCGATGCTAGCCACCAGCCAACCGACAATCATAGCGACACCAATTTGCGTGACCAATTCTATAGCGATCTCAGATGCCACTACGGTCTTACTGCTTGAAAGCGCCATATCAGTTAAAAAGATAACCAGTAGCATAGCGACGGGATCGTTAGTGGCCGATTCAAACTCTAATACCGTGTCGGTCTGTTCTTTTAGCTTAAGCTTTTTAGATTCAAGAATTGAAAACACTGCTGCAGCATCTGTCGATGACACAATAGCAGCAAACAATAGGCAAGTAATAAAGTTGAAATCCAACAGCCAGTATAAAATAAAGCCAAAAATAAGCGTGGTAAATAACACCCCAAAAGATGCGAGGATCCCGCCTTCTTTATAGGCGACTTTAATTTTGTCCGTTGAGGTATTAATGCCACCAACGAATACAATCATGTTCAACGCCAAGCCACCTATCCATGCGGTTTTATCTAGGTCGTCATAGACAAAGTTAAACTCGCCATTGCCTAGCATCAAGCCAACACCCATAAAAATAAGCAACGACGGAATACCAAGTGTTCTTGAAGGGTGGTGCAGTAATATGCCAACTAAAATTAACGCCGACATACCAATCATGATCATTTCAGTGGTCATTTATGCACCTTTAATGTGGTTATATAATGTAATTACGAAACAAGTGTCGAGTAATGAAGATAGGCTCAATAGAATCACTCGGCATTGCTATTTGCGAACAGGCGCTATTTGGCTATGGTTTTACAGATAAAAATGCGGTTTTGACTGGCTGTCATAAAAGTTTAATAATAAATTTATCTTACTAACTCACAACAGAAACATAGCATAAATCGGCACTCTTATTGTTAAAATAGTCTTAAGACTAAGTTAATTCCGACCGGAGTTTATTGCAACCATTTAACGCCAATCTCTTCAAGCCTCCCCAGCCTCTAGCTTAAGACGTTATATTATCAATTAAGAAAACTCCCCCTTAATTTTTATTCATTTAACAAAAACCGCCATTTTGTTTTCTACGCATTGACCATAACGCTTTGCTTAATCCCATTTAAACCTGTCGCACTAAAGGTGTTGTCACCTAACTGTCATATTCCTCTGTCTTAATGCGCTTGCCTGCAACGAGGCAACTAACTTGGTTTTGTAAAATAACTGGTATCTAAGCGACCAAACAATAGAGTGGAAATCGTAATGAAAAAAGTATTTGGCTTGTTAACCGCAGTAAGTCTAATGGCTGCACCACTAGCTCAAGCAAGCACTGTTACAGTATCAGGTTCGACATCTGTAGCCCATGTAATGGAAGTGCTGGCAGAAAACTATCAAAACAACACCAACAGCAGTGTAGAAGTACAAAGCACAGGCTCATCAGCGGGGATCCGAGCAGCCAAAGATGGCACCAGTATGATAGGTATGTCTTCTCGCAATATAAAAGATAATGAGCTTAGCAGTGACACCAAAGAGATCGTTATTGCTCGTGACGGAATTGCTGCCGCGGTCAATAAAACAAACCCAGTAACAAACTTAACTCAAGAACAGATTTCAAAAATTTATCGAGGCGAAATTAAAAACTGGAACGAAGTCGGCGGTGAATCACGCCCAATCGTTGTCGTCACTCGTGAGAATGGATCCGGTACTCGCGGTGCATTTGAAGAGATAATGAAACTTCAACGCACGATTAACGGCCACAAGGTCACCGCAATTTCTCCGACCGCTCAAGTAGGTAATGGTAACGGTATGATCAAAACCATCGTCGCCAATAACCCTTATGCAATCGGTTACATCTCTTTAGGCAGTGTCGATGCAAGCCTTCGTGCTGTCGACGTCAACGGTGTTGCAGCAACTGATGACAACATCATAGCCGGTGACTATCAAATCGCACGCCCCTTCATTGTATTGATAGATAAAAATGCACCAAGCAATGCTAACAACTTCATTGAATACATCCTGTCTGAAGATGGCCAAAACATAGTGGCTGAAGAAGGCTACATTCCTGTTAAGTAAACGATAACGAACAGAGGAATAAATATTCTTCTGTTCTCATTCAATCATTTTTCATCAGTTCGATGTCGAGGATAAGTGATGACGACAGCCAGTAAAGCTGGGTTGCAAGGGCTTCAGCTCGCCCCAGCAAAATCATACGACTTGAAAGAGATGGGGTTTCACCTTCTTTTCTTATGCAGCGCAATGGTCGGCGTACTTTCAGTTGCGACTATAGGTTGGTTTGTCTTTAGCGAAGGCTTACCTGCTTTTAAAGAAGCCGGTGTTTCACAAATGCTATTAGGTAAAGAGTGGCTGCCACCAGCACTATTTGGCTTGCTACCTATGATGGTTGCATCGCTAATATCAACAGCTGGCGCCGTAATGATTGGTGTACCTATTGCGCTACTTACCGCGGTATTTCTTGCAGAGCTCGCACCAAATTGGTTGGCCAATATTATTCGCCCTGCCGTTGAGCTGCTTGCTGGTATCCCCTCTGTGGTTTATGGCTTCTTTGGCTTGGTGATTATCGTCCCCGCCATAGAAACGATATTTAACATCCCTGCGGGTAACACCATACTCGCGGGCGTCATCGTTTTAGCCATTATGATTTTACCGACCGTCATTACGATTTCAGAAACCTCCCTACGCGCCTTACCACCAATCTATAAAGAGGGAGCGCTCGCACTCGGTGCTTCGCATATCTACAGTATTTTTAAGGTACTAATACCGGCTGCACGAAGCGGTATTTACACTGGTATTGCGCTAGGTGTCGCCCGCGCGATAGGCGAAACCATGGCAATCATTATGGTGATGGGCAATGCCCCAGCAATGCCTGGCTCAATTTTAGAGCCCGCTAGAACCTTAACCGCCAATATCGCGATGGAGATGTCATACGCTACAGGCATTCATGCCAGCGCACTCTACTCTACGGGCATAGTGTTACTGGTATTTATCGTAATACTTAACGGTTCACTGCTTTATCTCAACAGAAAGCGAGCGCACTAATGTTAAAACTTTCACGAGACAACCAAGACAAATTGATGATGCTAGCCATCTGGTCTGCTGCGGCTACAACTCTGCTGTTTTTACTTTGGGTGGTATGGCACATATTAAGTAATGGCCTCGCTCACGTTAGCTGGGAATTCATTACTGGCGCTTACACTCGTATTGGTGAAGCATCTGGAATTTGGGCCATGATAGTATCCACCGTGTATATGGTCGGCCTATCACTCGCCTTTGCCGCCCCGATTGGCATTATGACAGCTATTTACCTAACGGAATATGCCGCTCCAGGCAGCCAAGTGGTTAAGGTGATCCGCTTTTGTACCGAATCATTAGCGGGCATCCCATCGATTGTTTATGGTCTATTTGGTATGACCTTCTTTGTCACCACACTTGGACTAGGCTTTTCTATTTTATCAGGAGCATTAACCCTAGCCATGCTAATTCTCCCCGTGATAATCCGTACAACTGAAGAAGCGCTGCTGTCAGTGCCTATGAGCTATCGTGAAGGCGGCTATGCCTTAGGTAGCTCAAAAATCTACACCATTTTTCGCTTAGTCCTGCCCAGCGCCCTACCAGGTATTGTAACTTCAATAATTTTAAGCACTGGACGAGTGATAGGTGAGTCAGCCCCCGTATTTTTAACCGCTGGTATGGTGACACAAATTCCAGAATCGGTGCTTGAATCAGGCCGCACCTTGACTGTACACCTTTATAAATTAACCCAAGAGCTATTTACCCAACATGAGTGGGATCAAGCTTATGCCACCGCGACGGTTTTGATTGTGCTGGTTCTCATCTTAAATATGGCGACGAAAGTGATTGCCTCACGTTTAAATAAATCATCCAAATAAGGTTATCTCCATGAATAAGCTAGAAGTGAACAACTTAAACCTATTTTACGGCGACAACCACGCGCTCAAAGATATCTCTTTAGCCATTCCAGCTCGCCAAGTAACCGCGTTAATTGGCCCGTCAGGTTGTGGTAAATCAACCTTACTTCGCACGTTAAACCGCATGAATGACTTAGTTGCGGGGGTAAAGATTAACGGTGACGTGATGTTTGAGGGCAGCAATATTTATCAAGATGTGGATGTTAAACACTTAAGAATGCGAGTTGGCATGGTGTTCCAAAAGCCAAATCCCTTTCCAATGAGTATCTACGAAAATGTGGCTTTCGGCCTCAAAGCACAAGGCATTAAAGATAAAAAAGTCTTAGATAATGCGGTGGAGGAGTCGTTGCGGAGTGCAGCGCTATGGGAAGAAGTTAAAGATAGACTTAATACTCCCGCGTTTGGTCTATCTGGCGGCCAGCAACAACGATTATGTATTGCCCGAGCCATAGCCATGAAGCCGGAGGTGATTTTAATGGACGAGCCCACGAGCGCATTAGACCCCATTGCAACCCATAAAATTGAAGAGTTAATGGATGAACTGCGTAAACAATTCACTATCGTCATCGTGACTCACTCTATGAACCAGGCAAAGCGGATCTCAGACAAAACAGCATTTTTCTGGATGGGTGAGCTAGTTGAGCATGGTGACACGAGCCAAATTTTTAACCGTCCATTAGATCAACGGACTCAAGGTTACGTTAGTGGCAAGTTTGGTTAGGTTATACATAGCAATGCGCTCACGCCACAGTTGAGCGCATTGCTATCATTCATAGAAATAGAATTAGTGGTCCAGCGTACTAACATCGTTGAAGTTTTTGTTAATTATTAAGTGAATTTTCACGACAATAAACTAGTACCTAAGATGGAAATAGCTAATAAACCTAAAAAAACAAGGCTAACCAAAAAACGTAAGCTTGTTAAAGGCGCATTATTAAGATAGCTTCGGTATATAGGTATATTGAACAAAGAGGCTATCTTACATGAATATGGAAAGAACTAGAGAAGCTCAAGAACACCTGCAAAGAGAATTCGAAATCTACAACAATGCATGCATCAAGAAATTGCCCCCACTAGATATCGATAGTCCAGAGAATCTCGAGACAATGTTAGAGTTTGTCACTCGCCGAGAATCTTTAAAACAAGCCAAGAACCTCAATTCACCACCAGCTGCAAAACTTAAATCAGCCATCGCAGATACATTGTTACTATTAGATAACTTCGACATAAAGCAGTCTAAAGCGAAAGGCGCAGCAGAAAGACAAGAACAAACATAGGCGCAACACTAATACAGGCAAGAATGTACATATACAACAGCATAGCAACCTTCCTTCATTAGGGAATGATAGTTTTAATTTAAGAACTTGCTAACTGAAAATCTGTTCCTATAATACCTAAAACCGGAGCGCCCCAAAACGCTGCGGTTTTTTTGTGCCTGAAATAAGCTCAGGAATTAATTTAATGCCCGATAAAAAATCTTTTTATCGGCGGTTTTGCTGCGCGCAAAATCCATGAGAGGAATAAACTATGCGTATTGAACAAGATATAAAGTTAGGTTTTAAAGATGTACTTATCCGACCTAAGCGTTCAACGTTAAAGAGTCGTTCTCAAGTAGATCTAAACCGTCAATTTACTTTTAAGCACAGTGGTAAAACTTGGTCTGGTGTACCAATTATTGCCGCGAACATGGATTCTGTAGCCAGCTTTAAGATGGCAGCTAGCCTAGCTACACACAATGTTATGACAGCGGTTCATAAGCATTACACTGTTGAGCAGTGGGGCGAGTTTGTTGCCAGCCAACCTGCTGATGTACTTCAACATGTGATGGTTTCAAGCGGTACCTCAGATGCTGACTTCATTAAGTTAAGTGAAATTTTAGCGCTTTCTGATGCGCTTAACTTTATCTGTATCGACATCGCTAACGGCTATTCAGAACATCTAGTCGATTACGTACGCAAAGTAAGACAAGCTCATCCACAAACTGTCATTAGCGCGGGGAACGTGGTCACTGGTGATATGGTTGAAGAACTGATTATTGCCGGTGCAGATATCGTTAAAGTCGGTATTGGCCCTGGCTCAGTATGCACAACGCGTGTTAAAACTGGCGTTGGCTACCCACAACTTTCAGCCATTATCGAATGTGCTGATGCAGCCCACGGCTTAGGTGGACAGATTATTGGTGATGGCGGCTGTAGTTGTGCTGGTGATGTCGCTAAAGCCTTTGGTGGCGGTGCAGACTTTGTGATGCTTGGCGGTATGTTAGCTGGCCATGAAGAAAGCGGCGGCGAAGTTATTGAGCAAGATGGCAAAACCATGGTTAAGTTCTACGGCATGTCATCACAGTCAGCAATGGATAAACACTCTGGTGGCGTTGCTAAGTACCGCGCAGCAGAAGGTAAAACGGTATTACTGCCATTTAGAGGCAGCGTAGATAACACCATTAATGACATTATGGGTGGCGTACGATCTACTTGTACTTATGTTGGTGCTGCATCACTCAAAGAACTCACTAAACGCACCACGTTTATTCGTGTTCAAGAGCAGGAAAATAACGTTTACGGTAAAGAGTAAACTATAAAACAACTCATTTAATAGGGGCTTTAACAGAGCTCCTATTACGTGGTTAACGCCAAGTTATAAAGATAATGTTCATACTCGATTTTTTGTCATTTGTATTACTTCCTCTAATCCCAACCGCCTTTTATAAATATATTATCTACCCGATTTAAATAAAGCCCTCCCTCTAGTCACAACACTCCAGATAATACATGACGATTAGCGGTGCTTACTTAAGCATATTTTTGATCTATATCAATTCCAAAACAGCTACCTTTGTTAAGTTAAGGTTAATGGCGGCATGTTCGCCCATGTTTTCGCTAGGAGGGCTTGTGAACTGGGACGATTTTTCCAAGTGGCAGTACTTATTAATAGAAAATATGTCGACGAGAGAGATTAAAGGTGAAGACTTTAGCTATCTATCGAATATTTTGCAGGCTGATGCGACGAGCATTACTGTTATCGATACTTGCCTAGAGAGACAACACACCTGGTCACCAGAGATCTCAACAAAAGATATCCCGCTTTACCAACAACACTGGCGGCATGATATTTTCTTTAATACTTACTTACGCAAAGGCCTGATAAATACTTCGCAAATAATGGAGAGCCTACTTGATCCCGAGTTGATTTCGGACCAAATCTACAGTGAAAACTTACTGCCTTATGTTCGCTATCGTTCAAGCCTAATTCTACTTTTAGGCGTCAACCAGCACCTGTACCTGTTATTTACGGCTCACTCGCTTAACAAGGTATTTAGTCGTAGCGCACGACGATTACATGAGAAGCTAGGCCATTCAATGCAACCATGGGTTAGTGCTTTTCACGCTAAACAATTAGCAAGTATGGAGCAAGATAAAGCCCTTTGTCGCTGCCAAGAACATTTTCCACTGACGATCAGGCATAGACCGATCAAGTTAACGCCTGCTGAATACCAGGTGCTGAGCTTATTAATCAGTGGTCATTCGGGCTCTGATATCGCAGATATTCGAAACGTCAGCAAGGAAACCATAAAGAGCCAGATAAAAAGCGTACTACACAAAACGGGCTCTAAGCATCAAAATCAATTGTTGTGGCGCTATAACCATGATGAGCTGGTGGTGACTATCGGCCTTAATAGTTAGGTCTCGTCAATTGGCTATTACAAAAAAAGCCTGCCGATATCTGCAGGCTTTACTCATTAAAGCACTAAAGAGAGTTATGGCTTAACTTGCTTAATTGCAATAGCAAAGGCCGAGAACTCATCAGCCCCATCTTGCCATTGAGATACCACCACCATTAGGTCTTTATCTTGGTTCATAGCCCACTTATCTTCGTCACCAACAAATAACCCATCCACTAGACTCATCTGCATAGATTGGTCAGTTAACGTCTGATTTTCGGACGTTGCCACATGGCTCCATACTGCAAGACCATCAGCATTAATATTCAGTTCGACAATCCAATAGCCAAAACCATCGGTGTTCATGCTGCCATCGTCTGGCATCTGTAAGTTATATAGGCGCCAACTTCCCTCTAGATCCGCAATAGTTGGATTTTCATTGGCACGCAATAGTACCGACATATTCTGTCGAGTTGCTTTAAAGCTATGGCGCAAAATGACATCTTTACCGCGAGAAAGGTAAGTCACCGCAGACTCATCGTCATCTTCGATGGTGATCTTACCCATCTCATTCATAGCAAATTGAACCGTTTCTACCTCATTACTCGCTTGCTGATTACCAACTGTTAGCTCTATAATGTCAGCCTTACCCTGGTCATCAATCACAAGCTTATCGATCCACACACCAAACTCGTTCTGATTAAAGTTAGCGCTAACAGGGGTTTCAACTCCTGTACCCCACCACTGTCCTTCGAGATCGCTAAGCTGTTGGCCACCAGATAACTTTATCGAAAAGCCAAGTTCCTGCTCACCCTCTTCACTAAAGTAATTGGCAATCTTGTCTTTATTACTGCTTAAACCCATATCGAGATTGTCTATCTCAGTAAAGCTCAGCATGCCGCTTTCACTTAAGTTAACTTTAAATGTGTCAGTATCTAGATCCCCAGCACTCTTTACCTTAGCCGCCATAGTGACATTACCCGCGGCGTCGATAGTCCACTCTTCAACCACATAATTAAAGGCATCCGGTGAGTATGTGCCGGCAACGGGGATAGAAAAGAAGACCGTATGCCACTGCCCAGTCAAATCCGTTAATTGATATTCCCGACTCTGACCGAAGTGGGCTAACGCATCATCAGCATCGACCAGATCTTCAGCCTCCAATCCTGATGCGACAAGTGCTTGCCCAGCCTGCTCATCAAAATTATCTGCTGTAGGGTCCACCTGATGGCCCGCTAGCGTTTCATGGATATCATCCGCTAATTGAATTCCTGTATCGGGGTCATTATCTGTATCGAGCGACTGCAGTAAGCGCAAGGTGTTAATCACTCCTGTATTATCAGCCGAATCTGTTTGGTACAAATCCATCGGTGTCACTTCTTCCTGACCCGCGACAATTGGAAAACGCGTAGCGCCTATGTAGAATTCTACAGACTCACCCTCGTTATAATTAAACTGTCCCTGAGCGTTCGTGACACCACTATGATCCGCAGTTTCATAGCCCATTCCCGCTACTGGACTATCCGAAAATATTCCCGTCAATACTGTTGGCTGTGGCTCTGGAGCCGGCGGTTGGGTGGCGTTATCGCTGTCGCTACCGCAGCCAGTAAGGGCTAGTATACTACTCACAGCCAAGGCCGATACGCTAAGCCTTATTAGTTTTTTCATTATTTCTCTCCTTGATATTGGCCTATGGATAGCATGTGATAAGCCTGTCATTACAGCATCCCCCTTTAGGGGGATAACATAGGAGAAAGTAAGATCTCTAAAACAAAGAAACCTCCACAAGGGAGGTTTCTAATCATTAAATGATAAATTTAATTCTATCTGTTACTCAACCGTCACTGACTTAGCCAAATTACGTGGCTGATCGACATCGGTACCTTTAATCAAGGCTACGTGATAAGACAGTAACTGTAGTGGAATGGTGTAGATTAACGGTGCCATAAACTCATCACAGTGTGGAACCGGAATCACCTTCATGGTGTCATCCGACTCGAACTCTGCGTCTTTATCGGCGAATACATACATCAAGCCACCGCGAGCACGTACCTCTTCAACGTTAGACTTTAGTTTCTCTAATAGCTCATTGTTTGGTGCAACTACGATAACCGGCATATCAGCGTCAATCAGTGCTAATGGACCATGCTTAAGCTCACCTGAAGCGTAAGCCTCGGCGTGGATATAAGAGATCTCTTTAAGCTTAAGCGCACCTTCCATTGCGATGGGGTACTGATCACCACGCCCTAAAAATAGTGCATTGTGCTTATCGGCAAAATCTTCAGCAAGTTCGGCAATCGCATCGTCTAAACCTAGTGCTTGCTCTACTTTAGCTGGCATAGAAAGCAAGCTTTGGCTGATCTGAGCTTGCATCTCATCAGACATACCATTGTAACGGCCAATAGCAGATGTCAGCATTAATAGACCCGCTAACTGCACAGTGAAGGCTTTAGTTGACGCTACGCCAATCTCGGCGCCTGCTTTCATCATGTAAGCCATATCAGATTCACGAACAAGTGATGACCCTGGCGCATTACAAATCGTCAATGTTGCCTTATAACCCATCTCTTTAGCCAAGCGCATTGCCGCTAAGGTATCTGCGGTTTCACCAGACTGTGAAATAGTAACGAGTAAGCTGTTAGGGAATAGATGAGATTTACGGTAACGGAACTCAGAAGCGATTTCGACGTTACACGATACACCCGCCCAATCTTCTAACCAGTAACGTGCTGCCATACCGGCATGGTAACTGGTACCACAAGCAATAATCTGTACGTGCTTAATGTCTTTTAGGAATTCAGCTGCGTTGTCACCAAATGCAGTATCTAATACTTTACCACCCGCAATACGGCCTTCAAGTGTACGAGCGATAGCTGTTGGCTGCTCGTAGATCTCTTTTAGCATGTAATGACGGTATTCACCTTTGTCGCCGGCGTCATGAGTTACTTCAGACTCTTTAACTTCACGCTCAACCGCATTGCCATCTACATCATAAATACTCACGGTCCGACGCGTCACTTCAGCCACATCGCCTTCTTCTAAGAAAGCAAAAGAGCGTGTCACAGGTAAAAGTGCTAGCTGATCAGAAGCAACGAAGTTTTCACCTAGGCCATAACCGATAACCAGTGGGCTGCCAGAGCGAGCCACGATCATACGCTCACTGTCACGACGGTCGATAACCACAGTGCCGTAGGCACCTTCTAGTTGCTTAACGCTTGCTTGAACCGCTGCAAGTAGCGTGTCATGTGCCTTTAACTCATGATGCACTAAGTGACAAATCACCTCGGTATCAGTGTCTGATGCAAAGGTATAGCCTAAGCCTTTTAGCATCTCACGCAGTTTATTGTGGTTTTCGATAATACCGTTGTGAACGACTGCTATATCACCTTCAGATAAATGAGGGTGTGCATTACGCTCACTCGGCTCACCATGAGTTGCCCAGCGTGTATGCGCAATACCTGTACCACCAGCAAGTGGTGCAATATCGAGTGCAGCCGATAACTCTTGTACCTTGCCCACACGGCGAGTTCTATTGAGCTCACCATTATTTAATACCGCAACACCCGCAGAGTCATATCCACGGTATTCAAGGCGTCTTAGCCCTTCCACAAGAATTTCAGCTACATCTCTTTGTGCTACAGCACCAACGATTCCACACATATTATTTACCTAGACTCTCTTTGTGAGAGATAAATTTAAAGTTAAAAATTGAATTTTAAAATGGATAACGCGATTAATCAGAGATGATGACTCTGAATACGTTACCCTGCATAAGGTGCTAGAATAACTCGCACACCATGCTTAGAAATGATGTCTAGCGCTTCACTCGGTAACCTATCATCGGTGACTAACACGCTGATTTTGCTCCAGGGTAGTTCAAGGTTTGGAATGCGTCTACCCAGCTTTTCTGACTCGAGCATCACCACCACTTCTCGTGACACTTCCGCCATCACCTTGCTTAAACCAGTCAGTTCATTAAAGGTTGTCGTGCCACGCTCAAGATCGATACCGTCAGCACCGATAAACAGCTGATCAAAGTTATATGAACGCAACACTTGTTCGGCAATCTGTCCTTGGAAAGACTCAGAATGCGGATCCCAAGTACCGCCCGTCATTAATAGCGTCGGCTCATTTTCTAGCTCATGAATCGAATTAGCCAGAGCAAGGGAGTTAGTCATCACTAATAAACCACGCTTAGCATTAAGCTCACCAATCAAACCTGACGTAGTACTGCCGCTATCGATAATAATGCGATTATGGTCGTTAATCAGCTGAGCAGCCGCCTTTGCGATAGATAACTTATTCGGTGCTATTTTAGCTGTAAACTGCTGGGTAACTTCATCAGGCACGGCGACGGCGCCACCATAACGACGCAGTAAAAGTCCGGTTTTTTCTAATGTGGCTAAGTCTTTGCGAATGGTGACTTCAGAAGTTTCAAAACGTAGGGACAACTCTTCAACACTCACCTCTCCTTGCTGGTTAAGCAGGCTAATAATGCTGTGACGTCGTTGTTGAGTGTTTCGTTTGTTCATAAAACCTTTCGCTAAGTTTCGATTCGAAAGGCATATTATAGTGAAACGAAACTTATTTGCCAGTTTTTGATGATAATGAGTGTTTCAGTAAAAAATCATCAATACAAAAAAGCCCCAACCCTAAGGTTGAGGCTTTAGCACTCATTAGACTTGCAGCTTTCGTTAGAACTTAGCTTCTAGCGCTAGGCTAAAGTGACGCCCTTCACCTACAGTCACATCGGTATTAGTACCGCCCGCTAGGTAATCTGCATCGAATAGGTTTTTCACGTTTACACGAACGCTGACATCACTCCCCATTACGTCCATAGTGTATGCAGCGCCCATATCGAAGCGTACATAACCATCTTTACTAATCGTATTGCTGGTATTAGCAAAACGCTCACCCACATAGAGAGCACCAAAGTTTAATGCTAAATCATCGGTCATCTCATAACGCGTCCATACGTTTGCAGACCACTCAGGCGCATCAACAGGAGTCTTACCGTTCAAGCTATCCGTTTCAGGGCGATGATACTCAGCATCGAGATACATCATAGAACCCGTCATAAACCAGCTATCGCTCACTTGACCTTGAGCGCCCACCTCAAAACCTTTATGGCGCTGCTCACCTGACTGAGTCGTAATAGTTTCAGAACTACCTTCAATCTCTTCAGTTACCGTCACATTTGATACTGTGATATCAAATACGGCACCGGTTAACAGTAGGCTACCGTCAAACAGTTCCCACTTAGTGCCCACTTCATACTGCTCGCCGTATTCAGGATCGAGATTCTTACCATCATTAACGTCATCAATGTTGTTTACTATCCCTTGAGGGGTAAAACTCTTAGAGTAGTTAACGTAGATGCTGCCGTTATCCGCAGGTGAGTAGATCACACCAAATTTAGGCGATACCGCATAACTATTATTACCCAAACCTTCTTTCTTCTGTTCGTCGTAACGTACACCAGCAAGCACCTGCCACTCATCGGTAATCGTCACTAAGTCTTGAACATAGAAACCGTAGTGCTTGTATTCACTTTCGTATTTGGTTGCATCACGGTTGTAATCAAGATCTGGCCTAGGGACAGCCTGACCAGGCATGACTAATTGGTTTTTCTCACCCGACTCTTTGAGCTGACCATAGTAGTAATCAAGCATGTTAGCGCCAACAAGCAACTGGTGTTCTATATCACCGGTGTAGATATTACCAGTGAAATCAACAAAGCCGGTTTTGTGCTGCCAGTCGTCATAACGGTCAAATGGACTAATATAATAACCATCTGTAAATGGATCTTCAGAGCCACTGATAAGTGATGGCGAAGAATCTAAACGTTGACGATTAAACTGCTGATCGTTATAACCCGCTTTAACTTGCCAGTCATCGGTTAGGTTATAAAGCAGCTCAGCACCTAAGTTAGAAATCGTGTTATCGGTAAATGCCCATGGCTGATCCCAAATAATGTCACGGCCACCAATCAAGTCACCGCTACTGTTTAACCAACCACCTCGATCGATACCCGTTTTGTCTTGAGTATGATCATATTTAAGTGAGAGTAGTAAGTCATCGGTAATATCAAACTCTAGGTTAAGATAGCCTAACCAGCGATCACGCTCTTGATGACTACCGTCTTGATACTCTCTCCAGTAAGTAGTGTCTTGCTTAACCAATACCGTACGGTAACGAATGGTCTCAGCATCATTTAAGCTACCACCCGCATCAAGTTGGAAACGGGTAGAACCATGCTCATCGGTATCAAAGCCAATATCTAGCATCGTCTCGTAAGCAGGCTTCTTGGTAACCATGTTGATCAAGCCGCCAGGGCCTGACTGGCCATAAAGCATACTTGACGGACCTTTAAGCACTTCAACTTGCTGTAGTGTTTCAATAGGCTGTACGTAGTGAGACCACTGCTGCTGACCATTGATCAAGAAGCCTGAACCAGATGAAAGCTCAAAACCACGAATATTAAATACTTGGCGGTTCCACTTTTCAGATCCGCCTGTCACGCTCGAATCATTAACCAACACTTCAGAAAGGTTGGTTGCTAGCTGTTCATCAGTGACAAAGTCAGGGATAACGGTGACAGATTGAGGCGTGTCTAAGATGTCGATATTGCCGCGCATAGCGCCTGAAGATGAGCCTACGTTGTAATCGTTAAAACTACGACCTGTAACGCTAATACGCTCAATATTGCTATTAGCGACAATGGTATTTTCAGCTGCAGCTTCTTCAGCAAAAACTGATGATGAAGCCAATGCGGTAACGATTGCGAGCCCTAAACGAGAAAACTTAAATGACGTCCCAACAGACATATCCAACCCCAAAATGACACATGAATGTAATAATTGAGTCGCAATATAAATGAGAATCGTTTTTATTTAAGCTTCTTTACACATATTTACAATAGAGAGTGACGCAGTTCAAATATGTCCTCAGTATCGGGCATTTACCAGTCTAAAATGTATGCGCAACAACCCTGTGCAATACATTAATTTAGAGGTAAGACATAGGCAAGCCTCGCGATTAAAGCCGTTACTGGCAGGAGTACTATTTAGTCAAAGATTTAGTCAAAACTAGTCCAGAAAACAAAAAAGCGACCCAAAGGTCGCCTCTTCAATGGCATAAGCCTACTTATTTTTGCTTAACAGGTCGCACCCAGCCCGTTAAATGCCGTTGCTTAACGCGCGTGATCACTAACTCATCGGCTGCAACATCTTTAGTAATGGTAGAACCTGCACCTAAGGTGGCCCCTTTACCAATAGTCACGGGGGCAACAAGCTGGGTATCGCTACCAACAAATACATTGTCTTCAATGATTGTCTGGAACTTATTGGCACCGTCATAGTTACAAGTAATGGTACCTGCACCAATATTAACGCCGCTACCTATGGTTGCATCACCAATATAAGCCAAGTGCCCCGCTTTGGAACCCTTGCCTAATACCGCTTTTTTCATCTCAACAAAGTTGCCAATATGAGCATCTTCTTTAAGTTCAGCGCCGGGACGTAAACGAGCAAAAGGCCCAGCACTTGCAGCGACTCCCACTTTAGCGCTTTCGATAATCGAATAGGGTTTAATTACCGCGTTGTCACTAATCTCGCAATCAATAAGAATCGTGCCAGCACCAATGGTGACGTTATTACCAATCGTCACTTTACCTTCGATAATCACGTTAACATCAATCATCACATCCATGCCGACAGTTACATCGCCACGAATATCAATACGTGCAGGGTCGCGCAGGTTAGCGCCCTCAAGCATCAGCTTTTCTGCCGCACGCGCTTGATAAGCTCGCTCAAGTTGCGCTAGTTGTACGCGGTTATTTGCACCTTCAACTTCCACAGCAGACTCCGGCTGTGCGGTGGTAATAGCAACGCCATCATTGTGCGCCATAGCAACGATGTCGGTAAGGTAATATTCACCTTGAGCATTGTCTGATGACAACTGACTAAGCCAGGCTTTAAGTTGCTTACCCGGTGCAGCCATGATGCCAGTGTTGATCTCATTGATAGCAAGCTGCTCGGCATTAGCATCTTTCTGCTCGATGATACCCACGACGTTACCGTTCTCTCTAACAATACGGCCGTAACCCGTTGGGTTTGGTAGATTAACAGTAAGAATAGCCAAACCATTAGCGTCACGTGCAGCCAATAATCCATCAAGCGTCGATGCCTGAATCAACGGCACGTCACCATAAAGAATAAGCACCGTATCATCGTCGCTAATATTGTCATTCGCCTGCGCTACCGCGTGGCCAGTGCCCAATTGCTCAGCTTGTAGTACCCAATTAAGTTGCTGTTCACCTAAGCTTGCCTGCAGTTTATCAGCGCCATAGCCATAAACTAGCTGGATAGCATCACTGCCCACTTGATGTGCAGTATCGATAACATGCTGAACCATGCTCTTATGAGCGATAGGGTGAAGAACTTTTGGAAGATCTGAGCGCATGCGGGTTCCCTTGCCTGCGGCCAAAATCACTACATTCAGTGCCATTGGTTTATATCCTTGAGCTAATGCTTAAGCTAGTATTTGAGCTAATGTTAGAAAATGAGGTATTTATCAGATTACGATTTTAAGCGATACCAGTATTAAAAGCGACTCGACTTGCTGCAGGATCTAGATTAAAAGCTAATGGTTTTATCTGCCACCAGTACCCATTGAGCAAGATCATCCATAGTAGCTTCCTCGCAACCTTCAATGACTTTCAGATCTGCCAGTCCACGAGCTTGCATGCAAGAACCGCAAAACTTAATTTGTGTTTTTTGTGCGGCAACAATCTCTAGCATCTGTTGAATGTTATAGCCTTCAGTAGGTTTCTGATTAGGTAGAACTGCAGTAACTGCATCAGACAGTAAAAATAGGCTTACTCGAACGGGTGAATAGTCTTGCTCGTTGAGCTGTATAGCCAATCGAAGGGCATTAAACAACTTTTCTGTACCATAGGGGGCATCATTAACAATTATCAGTACGTGCTGCATGGAAGAACTCTCAAGCATAAAATTAATCCATGAGGGTAACACTCAAATTAGCCAAGGGTTCTTACTTAGATCACGTTCTGACGTTATGCCGATTGCGGAAAAGAGTTCTTCAGACAGTTAAATAACCAGCCGCTAGGACGTGAGCTGGTCACGGCTAGAGCGTCACTACGTTCCTGCTAGATCCTATAAGAGCAGCATCGGCAGTCCTAAGGTGGCTAATACCAAAGCTGGTGGGCAAAACAACCTAGAGTAGATTGATGAGAAGGGTCACAGAAGCTCTCGCTAAACTTAGCTTTTATCTTTTCCGTGAGTGAGCTTGCGAACGTTCCGTTATCCGTCAGCGAAGCGTTTGCTTTTCCTATCATCTAGAACCCTCTTTTCCCATATTTTCCGTAAGTGACGTAGTCACGTTCCCTAGGCCGCAGGCCGTTCGTCTTTGTCTTTCCTAGCACCTAGGACCTTTCTTCGCTTTTCCTAGGACCTGCTTTTAGACACAAATACCAAAACTAACCATCCATGGGTTTTGGCATAAGTGTTCCAGACACAAAAAAGGCGCCCATCCGTTAAGAAGGGCGCCTTTTTTCTTCAAACAATAACCTTATCTGGCAATGTTCTTCTTGATGGTCTCGACAACACGCAACTGGGCAATAGCTTGAGCTAACTCAACTGCTGCCGCAGCATAGTTAAAGTCAGCACCAGCATCAGCCATATGAGCTTCTGCACGATGCTTGGCTTCTATAGCTGCCTGCTCATCAATCTCATCGGCACGCATAACGACGTCAGCCAATACTGAAATTGAAGAAGGTTGTACTTCCAGGATACCACCTGAAAGGTAAAACACCTCTTCGCTTCCATCTTGTTTGACGATGCGCGCCATGCCAGGTTTGATACTTGTCAACAGAGCTGCGTGACCAGGCATAATACCTAGTTCACCTTCTGTTCCTGATACTTGTAGCTGAGCTACTCGACCAGAAAAGATATGACTCTCTGCGCTTACCATATCAAGCTGTACTGTCATGGCTGCCATCCGTTCTCCTTAAACTAAGTCAAAGACTTAGTTATTTTTTGTTAGCTTTCTCAACAGCTTCGTCGATTGAACCAACCATGTAGAACGCTTGCTCTGGAAGGTGATCGAACTCACCCTCTAGAATGCCCTTGAAGCCACGGATTGTGTCTTTAAGAGAAACGTACTTACCTGGAGAACCGGTGAATACTTCTGCTACGAAGAAAGGCTGTGAAAGATATTTTTCAATCTTACGAGCACGGAATACAGTTGTCTTATCTTCATCAGATAATTCATCCATACCTAGGATCGCAATGATATCTTTCAGCTCTTTATAGCGCTGAAGTACGGTTTGAACACCGTTAGCAACATCATAATGCTCTTGGCCAACAACCTGTGGATCTAGCTGACGTGAAGTCGAATCCAATGGGTCAACCGCTGGGTAAATACCCAGTGAAGCAATGTTACGTGACAATACAACAGTCGCATCTAAGTGAGCGAAGGTTGTTGCTGGTGATGGATCCGTTAAGTCATCCGCAGGTACGTAAACGGCTTGAACAGAGGTAATAGACCCTGTCTTAGTCGATGTAATACGCTCCTGAAGTACACCCATCTCTTCAGCCAATGTTGGCTGGTAACCTACTGCTGATGGCATACGGCCTAGCAGTGCAGATACTTCAGTACCTGCCAAGGTGTAGCGATAGATGTTATCAACGAAGAAAAGAACATCTTTACCTTCGTCACGGAACTTCTCAGCCATTGTTAGACCAGTCAGTGCCACACGTAGACGGTTTCCTGGAGGCTCGTTCATCTGACCATATACCATGGCCACTTTATCTAGAACGCCAGAATCTTCCATCTCGTAGTAGAAATCGTTACCCTCACGAGTACGCTCACCTACACCGGCAAATACTGATAAACCAGAGTGTGCTTTAGCGATGTTGTTAATAAGTTCCATCATGTTGACGGTCTTACCAACACCAGCACCACCAAACAGACCTACTTTACCACCTTTAGCGAATGGACATACAAGGTCGATAACCTTGATACCCGTCTCTAAAAGCTCAGTAGTGCTTGATTGATCTTCATATGAAGGTGCTTCACGGTGGATCACATAACGATCTTCTTCACCGATAGGGCCCGCTTCATCAATAGGCTCGCCCAATACGTTCATGATACGGCCTAGAGTCGCAGACCCAACCGGAACTGAAATAGGTGAATCTGTGTTTGTCACCTCAAGACCACGACGCAGACCATCTGAAGAACCCATAGCGATGGTACGAACTACACCACCACCTAGTTGCTGCTGAACTTCCAGCACCAAGCCTTCACTTTTGATCTCTAGAGCGTCATATATCTGAGGTACGGCATCATGTGGAAACTCAACGTCCACAACCGCGCCAATTACTTGGACAACAGTACCTGTGCTCATGATTAATCCTCTAAAACTTGTATTCGTTACCTAGCCTAAACAGCAGCAGCACCAGAAACAATTTCCGACAATTCCTGCGTAATCGCAGCCTGACGGGCCTTGTTATAGACTAACTGCAAGTCACCGATAAGTTCACCAGCATTGTCAGTTGCAGCCTTCATAGCAACCATACGGGCCGCTTGCTCAGATGCAATATTTTCAACAACGCCTTGATAAACTTGAGATTCAACAAAACGAACTAGCAAAGTATCTAACAATAACTTTGGATCCGGCTCGTAGATATAATCCCACTGATGAGTAAACTCATCTTCTTCTGACTTAGGCAAAGGTAGCAGCTGCTCGATCACCGGCGTTTGCGTCATAGTATTTACAAACTTGTTGAATACTACGTACAAACGGTCCAGCTTGCCTTCGTTGTATGCTTCTAGCATCACACGTACTGTTCCGATCAGGTCAGCTAGCTTTGGAGCATCGCCTAAACCTGAAGCAGAAGCAGAAACAGATCCGCCAAAGCTATTGAAGAATTGCGCACTACGTGCACCAATTGTACAGAATTCAACTTCTGCACCAGCTTCACGCTGCTTCTTCACGTCTGCGACAACCTTCTTGAAAAGGTTGACGTTCAGACCACCACAAAGACCACGGTCGGTTGACACAACAATGTAACCAACACGCTTAGCTTCTCGCACTTCCAAATAAGGATGCTTATATTCGAGAGAACCTTGCGCCACGTGACCGATCACCTTACGCATATTTTCTGCATATGGACGACTAGCAGCCATGCGATCTTGTGCTCTACGCATTTTGCTCGCGGCAACCATTTCCATTGCAGACGTGATCTTCTGAGTGTTTTGAACACTCGCGATCTTGGTTTTAATCTCTTTAGCGTTGGCCATCTTTACTCTCCAATTCTGGACCTGAGGTGCCAGAGGCACCTCTAAATTTTACCAGGTTTGGGTTTCTACGAACTTGTCCAAGCTAGCCTTCAGCTCACCTTCGATATCAGCGTTATAATCGCCAGTATCGTTGATGGTCTTCATTAGGTCAGCATGTTCACTGTTCATGAAAGAGAGCAGAGACGCTTCGAAGTTACCAACTTTGTTCAGCTCAACGCTCTTCAAGTAACCTTTTTCAGCTGCGAAAATAGACACAGACTGATCAGCGATACTCATTGGAGCATATTGCTTTTGCTTCATAAGTTCGGTAACACGCTCACCATGCTCAAGCTGAGCACGAGTTGCATCATCTAAGTCAGATGCAAACTGTGAGAACGCTGCAAGCTCTCGATACTGTGCAAGAGCGGTACGAATACCACCAGACAGTTTCTTGATGATCTTAGTCTGCGCCGCACCACCAACACGAGAAACTGAGATACCTGGGTTAACCGCTGGACGTAGGCCAGAGTTAAATAGGTCTGTTTCAAGGAAGATCTGACCATCGGTAATCGAAATTACGTTAGTCGGTACGAATGCAGAAACGTCACCCGCTTGAGTTTCAATAATTGGTAGAGCAGTCAAAGAACCAGTTTGGCCTTTAACTTCACCTTTAGTGAACTTCTCAACATACTCGGCGTTAACACGTGAAGCACGTTCCAACAGACGAGAGTGAAGATAGAATACATCACCTGGGTATGCTTCACGTCCTGGAGGACGCTTAAGAAGCAATGAAATTTGACGGTAAGCAACTGCTTGCTTAGACAAATCATCATATACGATTAGTGAGTCTTCACCGCGGTCGCGGAAGTATTCACCCATTGTACAACCAGAGTATGGAGCCAAATATTGCAGTGCAGCAGCTTCAGAAGCTGTAGCAACAACAACAATGGTGTTCGCCAAAGCGCCGTGCTCTTCTAGCTTGCGTACCACGTTAGCGATTGTAGAAGCCTTTTGGCCTACCGCTACGTATACACACTTAATGCCAGAATCTTTTTGGTTGATAATCGCGTCGATCGCAAGAGCGGTTTTACCGATCTGACGGTCACCAATGATCAATTCACGTTGTCCACGACCGATTGGGATCATAGAGTCAACGGCTTTGTAACCAGTTTGCACTGGCTGATCAACTGATTTACGCTCAATTACACCAGGTGCAATTACTTCAACAGGAGAGAAACCATCGCTATCGATAGGTCCTTTACCGTCAATTGGTTCACCTAGAGTGTTGACTACGCGACCTAATAGACCACGGCCAACAGGTACTTCCAAAATACGGCCTGTTGTTTTAACTTTGTCGCCTTCTGCCAACGTGGCATAAGGGCCCATTACTACGGCACCGACAGAATCACGTTCTAAGTTCAACGCGATTGCAAAACGGTTACCAGGCAGCTCGATCATTTCACCCTGCATAACATCGGCTAGGCCGTGGATGCGGATGATGCCGTCACTTACTGCAACGATAGTACCTTCGTTGCGAGCTTCACTAACGACTTCGAACTGCTCGATCCGCTGTTTAATCAGATCGCTGATTTCAGTGGAATTCAGTTGCATGCTCAAACTCCCAATTACGATTGCAGTGCATCAGACAGACGCGAAATTTTTCCGCGGACCGAGCCATCAATGACTAAGTCTCCTGCCGTGATAATTACACCAGCAATAAGGCTGGTATCTATGCTGCAATTTAGCTTAACTTTGCGTGCTAGACGCTTCTCTAAAGAAGCGCTCAGCGCTTGTAGTTGCTCTGAGGTTAGCTCAGTAGCTGAAACAATTTCTGCTTCAACTTCTTTCGCGTACTCACGTTGCATCTCAACATATTGTTGAGCAACAGCTGGTAGCACAACTAAACGACCGTTTTCAGCCATTACCTTTAACAGGTTCTGAACTTGCTCGTTGATTTGCTCACCACAAACTCCAATAAAGAGTTCGGCAAGCTTACCGCTGGCAATAGAGCCAGACAGTAAAGGCTGCATAGTTTCGTTTTCACTCACTAATGCGGCAAAGCTTAGCATTTCAGCCCAACTCTCTACTGCTTTGTGTTCAAGAGCTAATTCAAAAGCTGCCTTTGCGTAAGGACGAGCGATGGTGGTTATTTCAGCCATAACTCAAGCTCCTTATTTAAAGTTCAGCAACAAGTTTATTAACTATGTCACTGTGTGCGGCTTCATCAATCGAACGTTCAAGAATTTTTTCTGCGCCAGCAATTGCTAGTACAGCTACTTGCTTACGCAAGTCTTCTTTTACGCGATTACGTTCGTTTTCAATTTCAGCGTGTCCCTGAGCAATAATTTTCGCTCGCTCAGTATCAGCTTCAACTTTTGCTTCATCAACGATTTGAGCTTTGCGCTTATTAGCTTGCTCAATGATTTCGTTTGCTGTTGCTTTTGCGTCTTTTAGCTGCTCTGTTGCTTTAACCTGAGCCAACTCTAAATCTTTTGCAGCACGTCCTGCATCAGCTAGACCATCAGCAATTTTCTTCTGGCGTTCTTCGATAGCGTTCATCAATGGCGGCCATACAAACTTCATGCAAAACCACACAAAGAGTAGAAAAGAAATCGCTTGGCCTAGCAGGGTAGCGTTAATACTCATAACGACAACTCCTTCTAAGGGGGACGATTAGCCTGCTAATTGACCTAAGAACGGGTTAGCGAATACGAAGAATAATGCAACACCAACTGCAATCATTGAGATCGCATCAAGTAGACCAGCTACAATGAACATTTTAGTTTGAAGTGCAGGGGCAAGTTCTGGCTGACGAGCAGAAGCTTCTAGGAATTTACCACCTAGAATAGCAAAGCCAATACCAGTACCTAGCGCTGCTAAGCCGATCATAATTGCAACAGCTATTGCTGTAAAGCTAATTACAGTTTCCATTTTATCTCCGATAAGTATTTAATTTTAATAAATTAATGGTCTTCATGTGCCATGCTTAGATATACAATCGTAAGCATCATGAAGATAAACGCCTGCAGCACAATTACCAAAATATGGAAAATGGCCCAAGGCACTGATAATGCAAACTGTGCCCACCAAGGCATCAGCGCTATCAGAATAAAGATCAACTCACCTGCATACAGGTTACCAAACAGACGAAGCGATAATGAAATCGGCTTCGCAATCAGGGTAACTGTTTCCAAAACAAAGTTAATTGGAATCAGAGCCCAGTGATTGAAAGGCTGCATAGTCAGTTCTTTAGTGAACCCACCAAACCCTTTAACCTTGATACTGTAAAAAACAATTAACGCGAACACACTTAAAGCTAAGCCCAAAGTTACGTTCAAGTCAGTTGTAGGTACAATCTTTAGGTAAGGAACGCCTAATAATCTGTTTGCGGCCTCAGGTACAAAGTCAACAGGGATCAAGTCCATTAAGTTCATCAGGAAAACCCAGACGAAAATAGTAAGACCTAATGGTGCAATAACCGCGTTCCGCCCATGAAATGAGTCTTTAACGATTTTATCAACACCTTCCACGCACATTTCAACAAAACATTGAAGCTTGCCTGGAACACCAATTGTTGCCTTTTGTCCTACTTTGTAGAAAACCCACAAAAATAGAACCCCTAGACCTACTGAAAACAAAAGTGAGTCAATGTGCCAAGTCCAAAATCCCGCATCTTGACATGCATGGTTAAAAGCAATTCCACTATCCGTAGAACACATTTTCGCATTAGTCAGGTGATGCTGGATATAGTCGGAAGCCGTTATAGTTAACGTATCATCCCCAGTTGTCGCCATGATTAATCTCACTTAATTTTGTTTGAAGTATAAAGGGGCTGTCCAAGGTACGACTAACACTAATAAATAACTGACGAATAACGGCATAAATGACGATTTCATCAAGCCAAATGCAAGCGAAAATAACACAATGGTTAACAGCAACTTTACCGCTTCCCCCAGGAAAAAAGACCGTACGACCTTTCCTGATGCTTGTGCTCCCGCATGGGAGAAAGCTAGGGTTGCGAACACAAAATTAGGGAGTACTGCAATAGCACCACCTGCCAAAGCAGATGCGCCATACGGCCCCCCCCACATAGCAAAAAAGAAAACTGAAACACATCCAGCCATCGCTGCCTGTAGCAAAACTATTTTATAGGCTGACCACCGGCCACGACGCGCTAAAACCTTGCTCAATTTACCTTCTCCGCATTATAACTTCTTGTTTCGATGACCGGATTACAAATATCCGTATAAACCCGAGGTACAAAAAGCTTGCGAAAGTATACCGTTTCAGACATTCAAAGCAAGTTTAAGTAGTAGAAAAAGGAGACTTTTAGCGTGATCTACGCCAAAAGTCTAAAAGTGTAAGATTAACGAATGTCACAAAATTACATAATATCGTGTTAACTTCGTTTTTTTAGCGGATTTTGCTGATAATACCCTCTAATTCAGCCAGATCTTGATAGTTAATTACCATTTTACCTTTCCCTTTCTTGTTATGGGTAAGAGTGACCTTAGCGCCTAACCTTTCAATTAGTTGGGTCTCTAAACGGACTACATCGTGATCTTTAGCTGGTTTTTCAGCGATTTCAGTTTGATTTAAGGTTTTATTCACTAATCGTTCAGTTTCACGAACGGTTAATTCTTTCGCGACGACTAATCGAGCTAGATTTGTTTGCTCATCACCACCGATGGCAAGCAATGCACGACCGTGGCCCATATCGATATCGCCGTACTCAAGCATACGCTTTACAGGCTCGTTTAAACCATTAAGACGCAATAGGTTCGATACCGTTGCACGAGACTTACCAACTGCATCGGCAATTTGTTGGTGGGTCAGATCAAACTCTTCAATGAGGCGATTTAATGCAATGGCTTCTTCCATCGCATTTAGGTCTTCACGCTGAATGTTCTCAATCAAAGCAATAGCAACAGCAGCCTCATCAGCCACCTGCTTTACAATACAAGGAATTTTCGTCAGTCCTGCAAGCTGAGATGCACGCCAGCGACGCTCACCGGCAATAATTTCATAGCTTTCAGGCGAGATTTTACGCACAACGATTGGCTGAATAATACCTTGAGCCCGAATAGACTCTGCAAGCTCTTCTAATGCCTCTGATGACATATCTTTACGCGGTTGATACTTACCAGGTTGTAACCTATCAATATCTAACGTAATTAAATCGTCGTTTTTAATATTTTGTTCAACTTCAGTCGCAGTAATAGGTTCTGCGCGCTTACTTGCTGCTTGGCTTGTGCTTAGTAATGCATCAAGGCCTTTACCCAAGCCTCTTTTTTTCAGTGTCATTTTTTATCCTTAAACTTGCTCAGCCTGGGTGAGTTGCTCTGCTCGACGAATAATTTCGCCAGCGAGAGCTAGGTAAGCTTTAGCCCCTGCGCTCGATTTATCATAATACATCGCTGGAGCGCCAAAACTTGGTGCCTCAGCCAAACGAACATTCCTTGGGATCACTGTACGATAAACTTTGTCACCGAAGTGCTGTTTTAGCTGATCGGAAACATCATTAGAAAGTCGGTTACGGGGATCGTACATAGTACGCAAGATCCCTTCTATATGCAGACCCGAGTTAACCATAGCACCAAGTTTACTAATGGTATCCATTAGTGCCGTAAGGCCTTCCAGCGCGTAATATTCGCATTGCATAGGGACTAAAACAGAATCGGCTGCTGACATGGCATTAACCGTTAACATGTTTAGTGAAGGCGGGCAGTCAATAAAAATGAAGTCATAATCACCTTTGATAGGGGCAAGAGCATTACGTAAACGAACCTCACGGGCATAGAACTCCATGAGCTTAATTTCCGCAGCAGTAACGTCACCATTACCAGCAATGAGATCATATTTACCGTTAGTATCTCGGCAAACAACATCTGCAAAGGGTTTTTCTTCAACCAATAACTCATAAGCGGTGTTTTCGACAGTATATTTATCGATGCCACTCCCCATGGTCGCATTACCTTGAGGATCGAGATCGATCAACAAAACACGACGTTTAGTCGCCGCAAGAGAGGCCGCTAAATTTACACAAGTTGTTGTTTTTCCGACGCCACCTTTCTGGTTGGCCACGGCAATCACTTTACCCACAATATCACCCTGTAAGTCACTTTTATTAGATTCCAGTGTGTTGTTTAACCCTGGAAATTAGCGCACTAATCTAATGGTTATTAGTAACAAATTGCTTGAAGCGCCGAAAGATTGCAACTCTTCTGTTCGCATTATCTGCAACTACTGGCTTCACCTAGTCCATTTCTATAGCGACTTAGATAAAATAAGCTAACGGTCATCAAAAGGTGACAACCGCATTAAAAATTAATCAGCCTTGCTTGATGACACGCAATAAATGACGCTGTTCATCCAGTTTTGGCACTTTAAGTTCAAAGACATCGGTTACCACAAACCCAGCTGGCAATTGTGACATTTCTTCTTCACTCAATTGCCCCTTAAGCGCATAGAAACAACCATCCACTTTGGGTAAATGGTGGCACCAGTGCAGCATATCTTGGATTGAAGCGAACGCACGGCTTAATACGCCATCAAATAGCTCTTCAGGTTGGTAAGCCTCAACACGGCTTTCTATTGAAGAGATATTATTGATACCTAACTCAAACTGTACCTGTTTTTGGAAACGGATCCGCTTACCCAAGCTATCGAGTAAGACAAATTCTTTATCTGGGTTTAAGATCGCGAGCGGGATCCCTGGTAAACCAGGACCTGTGCCGACGTCAATAAAACGCGATCCCTTAAGGTGAGGCGATACCACTAAACTATCCATGATATGACGGATTAACATCTGCTCTGGGTCACGTACAGATGTCAGGTTAAATGCCTTATTCCACTTGTTAAGCATGCCGACAAAGTCTACAAGCTGCTTCTTTTGCTGCTCAGTAGCAGTCAGGCCAACTTCGGCCATATAATCATTTAATTGGGCAGATAACACAGTTTGTGTCCTCAAAATAAAGCGAATCAAAAATCAATCAGTATTATGAATCGCAGAAAAGATGAAAGGAAGCCTCAAAGCTTCCTTTTATCATCCAAAACGACCGAATATGTGGAGAATTAAGCGCTTTTACGTAATAGACCACGTTTTTTCAGATGAACCAATAGGATTGAGATTGCCGCAGGGGTCATTCCAGAGATCCGTGAAGCTTGGCCAATCGTTTCAGGCTTGTGCTCATTCATCTTAGCAATCACCTCATTCGACAAACCCGGTACTTCTTGGTAATCCAAATCTAGCGGTAGCAGGGTGGTTTCATGACGAATAGCTTTATCGATTTCACCTTGCTGACGTTGGATATAACCTGAATACTTTACCTGGATCTGCACTTGCTCTGCAGCGCGTTGATCTTCGAGTCCTGGACCGAAACCATCGATAGACATCAACTTTGGATAATCCATTTCTGGACGACGCAGCAGATCTTCAAACGTTGCTTCACGAGTGATCGGTGTATTCAAATTCGGGTTAAGCGCTTCAACTAGCGGTGAGTTTGGATGGATCCACTGACCACGTAAACGCTGTAGTTCAGTTTCGATCGATTCCATTTTCTCACTAAACAATGCCCATCGCTTATCGTCAACCAAGCCTAGCTCACGGCCTTTTTCGGTTAATCGTAAGTCAGCATTATCTTCACGAAGCAGCAAACGGTATTCAGCACGACTGGTAAACATACGGTACGGTTCTTTGGTACCTAATGTCGACAAGTCGTCTACCAAAACACCTAGGTAGGCTTGATCTCGTCGTGGCGCCCAAGATTCTTTACCTTGAACCTGTAGCGATGCATTCATGCCCGCTAACAAGCCTTGTGCCCCAGCTTCTTCATAACCGGTAGTACCATTAATTTGTCCCGCAAAGAACAAACCACTAATGGTTTTAGTTTCTAATGAGTTTTTAAGATCGCGAGGATCAAAATAATCATATTCAATCGCATAACCAGGACGCATGATCTGTGCGTTTTCCATACCTTTGATTGAACGTACTAAGTTCAACTGCACGTCAAAAGGCAAACTGGTAGAAATACCGTTTGGATAGATCTCGGTGGTATTTAATCCCTCTGGTTCAATAAAGATCTGATGCGATGTTTTGTCTGCAAAGCGATTGATCTTATCTTCGATAGAAGGGCAATAGCGTGGACCAATACCTTCGATAATCCCTGAGTACATTGGGCTTCTGTCTAAACCACCACGAATAATATCGTGAGTGCGCTCATTGGTATGAGTGATATGACAAGAAACCTGCTCAGGATGATCATTTACATCGCCGATAAATGACATCACAGGCAATGGATCATCGCCTTTTTGCTCTGTCATTAGAGAAAAATCTATGGTGTTAGCGTCAATGCGTGGCGGGGTACCCGTTTTTAAACGTCCCACACGAATTGGTAATTCTCTTAACCTATTGGCTAACGCAATTGCAGGTGGATCACCTGCTCGGCCGCCGCTGTAATTTTCAAGACCAATATGGATTTTACCACCTAGGAATGTACCAGCAGTAAGAACGACTGCAGGTGCTTCAAAGGCTAAACCCATTTGAGTGACGGCACCAATGACTTTGCCATTTTCGACTACAAGATCGTCTACCGCTTGCTGGAAAATACGTAAGTTTGGTTGGTGCTGTAAAATTTCTTGGATCTTGTGTCGGTAAAGTGCTCTGTCTGCTTGTGCACGAGTTGCACGAACAGCTGGCCCTTTACTCGAGTTCAATGTTCGAAATTGAATACCTGCAAAATCGGTAGCAACGGCCATTGCTCCACCTAACGCATCAATTTCTTTGACTAAGTGTCCTTTACCTATGCCGCCGATAGCAGGGTTACAGGACATCTGTCCTAAAGTATCTATGTTATGGGTCAGTAAAAGTGTTTTGGAGCCCATTCTTGCAGAAGCTAACGCCGCTTCTGTACCAGCATGACCACCACCAACAACGATTACATCAAACCGTTCATGAAATTGCATTCGACAGCCTTCGATTTGTAAAAGGATAAATTGTTTCTGAGGGGATCATTTTAGCATTTGCTTCGCTTAAGGTGAACGATCTATTTTGCTTGTTTTGATCAAGGTGGATCGCCTTAATAGATCTTAAGATCTTTATATAGATCTCTTATTATGTTTACTATTAGGATCGCACTTTTCGGTGGATAACTCTAATTCCTCTTTAGATTTAGTAGTTTACAGCAAAACGATCCTGTGATCTGATCGCGATCTAACTGGCTTAAGCTTGGGGATAGATCGCCTACTTATCCACAAGGTGGATCATTGAGCAGATCGGGTGTGAATTAATACAGACGTTGATCAGATCAAAATAATAGCTTATCCACATATTTATTAAATAAAAGAGTTATATGTGGATAAGTTAGATCTAATCTGTGCGTTACTAAAAAGATAACCCGTAAAGCTGAGATGAAAGTCGATCTTAAAGTTGATCTTGCCAGCCGCTAACCCATGATAATGCTGGATCTTCTGGGATTGGATCGTATTGCACATCGATCTGGATCTTATCCACATAGACTTGTGCACCGCATAGGTTAAGCTGATCGACTAATTTTTCTGGGCCCTGACAAAAAGTATCGTAGCTAGAATCGCCGATGGCACATAAGGCGAATTTTATTGCGCTAAGATCGGGCTTTTTGGCTTGGATCTCGTCGAAAAATGGCACTATATTGTCGGGCAGATCACCCGCTCCATGAGTTGAAGAAACAATTAACCAGAGTGAATCCTGGCTAAGATCGCTCAAATTTGGTGTTAAATGCACGATAGTTTCATGGCCTAAATCGCCTAATTGATCGGATATTTCATCCGCTACATATTCAGCGCTGCCTAGTGTGGTGCCGACTAAAATGTCTACTTTTGCCATTATTTGTCCTAATTGTTACTGTCGAAAGAGCGCTAAGTTTGCCAATACCCTTGTTTTATTAAGAGCAATATTAAGGGCAAATTATAGATTATTGGCGCTTATTATTTGCGTGCATCATAAGTTAAATTCAATTTTGAATCTTGTAGCTTGACGTGATTTACGCTGAATTGAGCCAGTTAAATGGCAATTTTTGGGTCCAATAAAGCCCAAAGCAGCCATTAGAAACGCGAGTTAAAGCTGAAGATAAGCCAATTATTAGGTTTATTCGGTGTAAAAATAGAACTGTGATGATGATTGAATCCAAAAATATAGCCTGTTGCTGTTGTTATGTTGTTGCTCTAGCGCTTAGATCACGTTTGTTAAAAGCGGATAAAGGTATCTTGATCGGCTACCTAGGTTAATAAAATTATAATTATTAGGATCTGAATAAAATGATAAATAAAATAATTCTCGATACTGATCCGGGGATTGATGATGCAATGGCTATCTTGTTTGCTGAAGCTCACCCAGCTATTGAACTTATGGCCATTACCACTGTTTATGGTAATGCCACTATTGAGAATGGAACTAATAATGCGCTGTTTTTAAAAAGAAAGTATGGTTTTAAGGCTGATGTAGCACAAGGGGCAAGTCAACCCATCGTGCGCGATCCGGTTGGGCCAACTGTTGTTGTGCATGGTGAAACAGGCTTTGGTGATGTGCATGCCCCAAAAGAGTTGGGTGTGACTGCCGATCCTCGTCCTGCCTACCAATACATTATTGATAGCGTTAAAGCGGAACCTGGTGAAATAACCTTAGTTGCGGTTGGGCCATTAACTAACTTGGCGTTAGCACTCGATGCGGCGCCTGAGATCGCAGGCTTAGTAAAAGAAGTTGTCGTGATGGGTGGCGCCTTCGGTGAGAATAATCATCGTGGCAATGTTACTCCTTATGCTGAAGCAAATATCCATGATGATCCGCATGCGGCTGATATCGTCTTTACCGCACCTTGGCCAGTCGTTGTTATCGGTTTAGATGTAACAGAGGAGAGCTTCTTTACTAAGGACTTTCTTGATCAACTTAGAGATGACGCCGCTGAAGTGGGTCAGTTTATTTGGGATATTAGTCGTTATTATCTTAAGTTTTACTCTGAAAAAGTCGGTTTAGAAGGTTGTCATGTACATGATCCATCAGCCATTGCTTATGTTATTAATCCTTCTTTATTTACCTTAAGAAAAGGACCTATTCGCGTTGTGACCGATGGGCCGGCAGAAGGGCTGACAATTCAGAAGTTTGATGGACGTGTCTATCCACATGATGATTGGGAGCTAAAACCTGTCCAGCAAGTCGGGGTAGCCGTAAAGGATGAGGCATTACTGCAGCTTTATCGTGAAACCATTATTGAATATGGTCATAGAAGCTAATTGAAGTTGCTATTAATGCTTGATGAGTTTCATATTATCGGTAATGCGCAAATAACCTAACTAAGCGGGAAACTCCCCGCTTTTTTATTACCCATTTCTGCTTATATCTATTGATATTTCATCGCGACATTCAATATTTCGCTCAGTATCGACGACTGTTCGATAGTTACCTTGTATTCAAGATAATCGTTACCACTGTATTGAGTGGGGCTTTAGCTTTCTTTTTGAGTGTTCTAGAATGCTAAATCACTTATGAACCTTGAATGTAATATGAAGTTAGATGAGATAGTAACGACGCTAAGTCGTGGCGACTTAACAGAGCTCCCGGTTGACGCTATACAAGCCGCTAGGCTGCAGTGGCCAGAATTACTGCCCGTTATTGATGAGTTAATGCAGGCATTTATTGCTAAAGAAGCATTGACTGATCCAGAGGCTAACCTGTTGTTCTTCGGTATTTGTCTTATTATCGATCGTAAGCAATTTAGCTGTTTTGATTCTCTGATCAATTTAACCAATAAAGACGACTGTAATAGTCCTTTAGATGCACTACTGGGTGACTTTATTGGTTCTGAGCTTTCTACTGCTTATTATATCTTGGCTCAAGGGAAACCTGAGCAACTTTGCCTTCTGGTTAACTCTGAATGCGCTGGAGAAATAGTTAAAATGGCTGCTTTAGGGGCACTATTTTCACAGCTTAATAGTGGCCAAATCGATAAAGAGACACTTAATCAAAGTATTCCTGACTTTATCGATAACCTTGTTGCCTATGAACATTCTATAGCCCTGTTTGAGCTGACTAATTTATTGATTTCTAATCAGTTCAATCAATATCATACCCAAATGGTAGAGTTAGTCGTACGTAAAGTGATAGATGAAGGGGTCCTTGAAAATCAATGTATTATTGATTGGGACAACAACAGTATTGGCTACTCTGAATGGGAAAGTGGCCTGATAAGTGGTGAATTCGATATTATTGACTCGCTGAGTCAGTGGGCTGGTTTCAATAATGAATCAGAGATGAGTGATGAAGCTTTAATGGCGGTATTCGATGATCTTATGAATTCGCCGAATGAATTTGACGAAAGCTACTTTGAGAATATTGCTCCTCAGCAACCATTCATCAAAGATACTTTAGCTGGCCGCAATGATCCTTGCCCTTGCGGCAGTGGAAAAAAATATAAAAAGTGTTGTTTGAATTAAATATTGGCGCGATATAACAACAATAAAGAGGTGATAGTATGTCAATCATTGAACGAGTAGGCAAAGCACTAGAGCCTTTAATGTTAGCCATGGGACTGATTAGCCCACTTGCCACTTTGCCGCAATTGTACAAGCTTTTTTTCTCTCACAGTGAGCATGCCGCAGGTTTGTCACTTATTACTTGGGTGCTTTATGCCTTTATCGCATTGTTGTGGACGACATATGGTTTATATCATAAAAATCCAACAATTTGGGTGGGTAATAGCCTTGGTTTTATTATGTATATGGGAATGGTGGTTGGGATTATTATCCTAACGGGAGGCACGTTTTAATTTATATCTGCTTTTCGCTAAATATGGCGTTTTTTCTTTGCCAAAAAGCTGAAGATAGCTTCAAATGTTGACCGAATGCATCATGTACATAAAAAGCGGGATATACCCGCTTTTTTTGATCTCAATTTTGCTTATATCAACTGATATTTTGTACTTGAGAAGCCAGTAACCAAATGGCTAAAACAAAGAAGATCACACCCATAAACTTATTTTGATAAGTTCGGAACTTCTCATTCTTGAGTAATGGCTTGCCTACGCTACCAACTAAGGCCACCAGTAGTAGATTAAAGGCCAATCCCATCACGTTAAGCAGTAACCCAAGTGCTAGCATTTGTTCGCCTGAACTGGCAGTTAATTGAGTTGAAACGAATTGAGGCAAAAATAAAACGAAAAATATTAATGCTTTAGGGTTGAGTAGATTACTGACGACTGCACGGCGATATAAGAGCTTGGCAAGATTGTTCTGCTGCTCAATTTCAGGTGCCTGTGCAGCAGAGCTACGCATACAATCCCACCCCATTTTTAATAGATAGGCTGCACCTAGCACTCGCAGCACTTCGAGTGCCATTGGATTCATCGCTATTACTGCCGACACACCCATAGCGGCCAATAACGTTAAGACAAGTCCTGATGTTGCATTACCAAAGCTCGCGTAAACCCCTACTTTTTTACCGTAGCTAAGGCTAGAACTCGCTATCAATAGCATGTCTGGACCTGGGATGAGTAGGAGGGCGACAACGGTTGTTAAATATAGTGGTAGTAAAGCCAAATCGATCATCATAAATGCGCTGTATAAAAGTAAGCAATCAAAACAAGGCGCGGATTCTACAGTGATCGTATTGGAATGAAAGTGATACAGCTTGTAAAAGCGCTCACTAGCTTGGCAGACTTTGTTTACGCATGAGTTATAGGGGGGAGTTATAGGTTGGTGTAATAAGCGATATTGTGTTTTATTTAGCTTTATAGGGCACAATTATGCGCTGTGCTTGTGAAAAGGGGATCTTTAATAAGAGTGAGCAGTATTTATTTCAAATTGTTTGTTAATTCAATATAATACTGTTCTCTTCTTGTTAATTAAAACGATGAACTTCATGCAGAAAAGTGGCTTTACACTAATAGAGTTAGTAGTGGTTATTGTTATTCTAGGTTTACTCGCTGTGACAGCTGCTCCTCGTTTTATTGATCTTCAACCTGATGCCAGGATTTCATCTTTAAAAGGTTTAAAAGCTGAAATGCACGGTGTTATGAATGTGCTTTACTCTAAATCAGTGTTGCAGGGGTTACAGAATAAGCCGCCAGAAGATAAGGATGATGCTACCGATGATGAAAATGTCATTATCATCGATGGCCAAAAAATACATTTAGCCTACGGTTACCCTGCTGCTGACTCCAAGAAAGCCTAGAGTATATTAATTATGGCGACTTTTACTGATTCTGTTTTCAATGCTGATGAGTACGGGGATTGGTATTTTCATAATAACGGCGGCGATAATTCCATTCGCTTTATGACCCAATCAAAAAAGTATAGTGGTGATAGTTGCTACCTAAAATATACAGAGGCCACAAGTCCCACTACCCCGCCTGTTTTTGAAATCGTTGATTCTGGTTGCTAATCAATTAGTTAGTAAAATCATTTGGTTTGAATCTGGATTTTAATATTACTTTAAATAAGTAAAGACTTAAGCTGCATAAGGTTTCACGTGGAACTATTCGCAAATAGTAAAAGATGAGACCGCTCTGCGGTAGTGTATCGCTTCTGAGGCAAGGTCATTAATTGTTCCTCTGTTCTACCTCATACCTCATTATAGTCGTGTATTCATGACATTCGACCTCCATGGTCTTAAGTATTCCTATTCCATACGCCTTAAAGACATTTCCCATATATCCCTGTGGAGGACATATTTTACGTATGTCAGGTAAATACAAGACAATGCTGATCTCAACAAGTTAAGCGTATAGTTGAGCCTAGCTTTATAGAGGGGATTTTGCGCGTTTTAAAATTGGCGGAGTGTCAAAATAGGAGTTTAGATCAGCTATCTTATCAATCGGCCATACTTGCTGATTTTTGTCTGTGATAACTTTTAAATTGAGTGCAATTCCTAGCGCGATCATAGGCTGCTTTTTCTGAGTATAACTTATCTAAGAAGATCAAATAATTCCAAAAATCAATATATTATGATCTTAGGTTTAATTATATAAAACCCATCTAAATCATTAACTTAAAAAGATGTCTAACTGTTGATTTAGATCTATCCACAGATCAATACAGCTTGTTGATATCTCTGTTGATACTTATCTCAGCTTTGATGATCTCGATCATTGTTTTTCTGCTTTTGATCATAATGGATCTTATCTGCAACATGATCGCTATTTAGATAAACAAAAAGCCACAGTAGTTAAGGCTACTGTGGCTTTATATTTTGTGGAATTATTCTTAATTCGAACTGTTTTACTTACCGATACAGAATGAACTAAAGATTTTGCCGAGCAGATCATCTGAGGTAAATTTACCCGTTATCTCAGATAGTGCCATTTGACACATGCGTAGCTCTTCGGCGAGTAGCTCACCTGCTTGATAGACCTCTAATTGCTCTTTACCCAGTAGTAGATGGCTACTTGCCAAGTCGAGTGCTTCTAAATGACGTCGACGAGCGATAAAGCCACCCTCAAGGTTACTTTGGTAACCCATCAATGATTTTAGGTGTTGCTTTAGATCGTCAACCCCTAGGCCTGTTTTAGCTGAGATCCGGTAAACGCTGTGGCCTGACTCGTGAGTTACCGCAAGATCTTCGCCGGTAAGATCGGCTTTGTTACGCACAACAGTTACGCCTAAATTACTTGGTAGGCGATCGATAAAGTCTGGCCAGATTTCGTGCGGGTCAACTGCGGGGGTTGTGGTGCCATCTACCATAAACAAAACGCGATCGGCTGTTTTTATCTCATCCCACGCACGTTCAATACCAATTTTTTCAACGGTATCGACAGTATCACGTAGGCCTGCAGTGTCGATAATATGCAGTGGCATACCATCTAAATGGATATGTTCACGTAATACATCGCGTGTGGTGCCAGCAATTTCGGTCACAATCGCTGACTCTTTTCCTGCAAGTGCATTCAATAGGCTTGATTTACCTGCATTAGGTCGGCCAGCTATCACTACTTTCATACCTTCACGTATGATAGAGCCTTGTTTTGCGCTGGCTTGAACACCATCAAGCTTGCCAATAATGCCATTTAAAGATGCGGCAATTTTACCATCTGATAGGAAGTCTACCTCTTCATCGGGGAAATCAATTGCAGCCTCGACGTATAGGCGTAGGTTGGTGACCTTTTCTACTAGATCATGTACCTGAGTAGAGAATTCACCCTGAAGTGAGTTTAGAGCGCTTTTAGCGGCTTGTTCGCTAGTGGCATCAATTAAGTCGGCAATGGCTTCGGCTTGAGTGAGGTCAAGCTTGTCGTTCATAAAGGCTTGTTCGCTGAATTCACCGGGTTTGGCAATTCGCAGCCCGTCAACTTCCATCACTCGTTTAATCAGCATATCGAGAACGATTTGGCCGCCATGGCCTTGAAGCTCTAGTACATCTTCACCGGTAAAGGAGTTTGGACCTTTAAAGAATAGCGCAATACCTTGGTCGATAACTTCGCCGCTATCATCTTTAAAATCACAGTAGTCTGCGTAACGGGTTTTAGGGATATGTCCTAAAACGGCCATAGCAACATTACTCGCTAAGTCGCCAGATACGCGAATAATACCTACGCCACCACGCCCTGGAGCGGTCGCTTGTGCCACGATAGTATCTGTTGTCATTACTGTGTTTCCTAATCTGATTTTCAGAGTGAAGTTAAAAAATATTGTTTCTACATAGATAGCAAAAAAGCGGTCAATACTCAGTATTAGACCGCTTTTTGTTAGTCGGAGCTAAAGGTTATTTTAACCCTTTCTTCTCCAGACCAGCATAGATAATTTTCTGCTGGGTAATCGCTACTAAGTTACCTACCAACCAGTATAGAACCAGACCAGCTGGGAACCATAGGAAGAATACGGTAAAGATTACTGGCATCCACTGCATCATCTTAACTTGCATTGGGTCCATAGTCGGTGCCATTGGCTGCATCTTCTGCATAATGAACATCGAGATACCCATTAGGATTGGTAACACGTAGTAAGGATCTTGTACTGACAAGTCAGTAATCCATAGCATGAATGGCGCGTGACGCAATTCAACACTTTCTAGTAGTACCCAGTATAGTGCGATGAAGATAGGCATCTGTAACAAGATTGGTAGACAGCCACCCATAGGGTTCACTTTCTCTTTCTTGTACAGTTCCATCATAGCTTGACCCATCTTCTGACGGTCATCACCAAAACGCTCTTTCAGTTCAGCAAGCTTAGGCTGTAGATTACGCATTTTCGCCATAGAGGTGTATTGCGCTTTCGTTAGCGGGTACAGCAAACCACGAACTGTTAGGGTAATTAAGATGATAGCAAAACCCCAGTTACCAACGATTGAATGGAAGAACATCAATAGTTTGTAGATAGGTACAGCTAACCACCATAGGAAGCCATAGTCGACAACTAGGTTTAGTGATGGAGAAAGTGCTGATAGTGATTTTTGATCTTTAGGACCAACATAGAACTCAGCTGTAATGGTTTGTTCAGCGCCAGGTGCGATATCATGTAGCTCACCACGGAAACCAATATTAGCAAGGCCATTTCGTACACTAGAGAAGATAATATTCTTCTCAGTAGCAGGTGGTACCCATGCAGATACGAAGTAATGCTGCAGCATTGCAACCCAGCCACCTAGTGTAGAATCATCTAGGTTTTTATCAGCCATGTCGTCGAAGCTGTACTTTTCATAGCGAATGTCAGCAGTTGAGAATGCTGCGCCACGATAAGTAGGCATCATCATGCTGCTTTCGCTCTCCTTGATGCTGTGCTTAATCTGTCCATACATTTGAACTTGAAGCTGTGCATCTGAAGTGTTGTTAATTTTGTAATCAACAGCGATGTTGTACTTACCGCGAGTGAAGATAAATAATTTGGTATAAGTTACGCCTTTGTCACTAACATAAGTCAGTGGCACGCTAAGAGTATCTTGGCCATCAGCCAACTTGTACTCACGTGAAGCGCTATCAAAGTGAGCTCGACCTTTTACACTGCTGTCGATACCGTCACGACCAATAAGGCCACTTTGAGCGATATAATAGATATCGTTTGTTTGCTCTAGAAGAACGAATGGCTCGTCGCCGTTTTCCTCAAGGTTATGAGCAAGTAGGGCTGAGTAAACAATATCACCACCAATAGGATCAATTTTGATTTCTAGTTGGTCAGTAAATACGGTGATCAGTTCTTTAGATGCTGTTATCGCTTCAGGTACGGCTGAATCGGCATCAGGCACATCTGAACTATGGGCGTCAGCAACTGTAGAAGCTGGAATTGAAGACTGTGTTTGAGCTGCTGCCACCGGTTGAGGTGCTTTATCTGCTTGCCACTGTTGCCACAGTAGGAAGCTGACAAACAGCAAACCGATCAGCAATATATTGCGTTGAGATTCCATAACCTATTTATCGCACCTATGTTTTTTGTTAGGGACGGGGTCTTCTCCGCCCGGATGTAAAGGGTGACATCTTAATATGCGTTTCGCTGCGAACCAACACCCTTTCACTACTCCATGCAATCGAATCGCTTCGATTGCATAATGTGAACACGTTGGATTGAACCTACAACGAGGCCCCAGCATGGGGCTTATGAGTAGTTGGTAACCACGAATAATCGTAGTTGCTAGCCATTGTAACGGCGAGAGAGTTTTCGCCATAGCTTTTCTACTAAGTTTTTGAGTTCTGCGTTTTCCATATCAAGCACGCCATTTCTGACAAGCACAACGATATCCACAGCGGGTAGATCATGCTGGTGTAAACGAAAATTATCTCTAATTATGCGTTTAATACGGTTACGTTGGTTTGCTTTTTTGACATAACGCTTGGCAACAGTTAGTCCTAAACGAGGGTGTTGTTCAGAATTAGGAATTGCAAGTAAGGTTATTTCAGCGGAGGACGCTTTGATAGGTTTGGTAAATACAGATTTAAATTGCGCGGGAGTTAACAAACGTAACTCCCGCGTAAAGGTATAGCTAGTCACTTGCATTTCTACGGTTACGCAGAAAGACGAGCGCGACCTTTAGCACGGCGACGTGCGATGACCTTACGGCCACCTACAGTAGCCATACGAGCGCGGAAGCCGTGAGAACGCTTGCGCTTCAGGTTGCTAGGTTGAAAAGTACGTTTACTCATTATGGCAATCCGTCTTTGTTAGGTTAATAAACCTTAAACTCCAAAAAAGAGCTAAGGGCAAAAAAGAGGCCGAATTGTAATCACTTTAGTTATGCACGTCAACCATGAATGAGTGCAAGTGATTAAATATTGCCATCTCTGAATATATTCCGAAGCTTTAGAGCCACTAGAATATGTGGATAACTCTGTGAGTTACCACAACATCTTGTGGTTTCATAGATCTAAAAGCTGATCGAAAGCTTTCTATTATAGATCGATCTGGATCGCTTTATAAAGCTGGATTTGCAGCAGGAGCAATATTTTTTGATCGCAAGGGATCTTTTAAGATCGTGATCTTAATGATTAGTTGATCTATCTGGGGATAAATATATTTAAAGGATAGCGATCAGCGTGATCTCACTATAGAATAGGCCTCTTTTGTATGATCTTTTGGGGATAACTACAGTGGCGGTTTCACTTTGGCAACAATGTATCGCAAGGCTGCAAGATGAGCTACCTGCTCAGCAATTCAGTATGTGGATAAGACCGTTACAAGCAGAAATGGAAGGCGACACACTCGTCATCTATGCGCCTAATCGTTTTGTGTTGGATTGGGTTAGGGACAAATACCTAAATATCATCAACCAATTTTTTACTGAACAAATGGGTAGCGATGCGCCAAATTTGCGCTTTGATATCGGTAGCCGCCCGTCGGCTAAGCCAGTTGTTCAAGCCACTGCAGCAATAAGAACTAGCAGACCTGCTAGTAGAGAAGTTGTTAAGCCTTCTTTTAATACTCCGCATGCAGAGCCAATGGCGAATGCTAATCACCGCAGTAATATTAATCCTACTTACCAGTTTGATAACTTCGTAGAAGGTAAATCAAACCAATTAGGTAAAGCGGCTGCTTTGCAGGTGGCTGAAAATCCTGGTGGTGCTTATAACCCATTGTTCCTTTATGGTGGCACTGGTTTAGGTAAGACTCACCTATTGCACGCTGTTGGTAATGGCATAATTAAAAATAACCCGAATGCAAAAGTGGTTTACATGCATTCTGAGCGTTTCGTGCAAGACATGGTTAAAGCGTTACAAAATAACGCGATTGAAGAATTTAAGCGTTACTACCGTAGCGTGGATGCATTGTTTATCGATGACATTCAATTCTTTGCTAACAAAGATCGATCTCAAGAAGAGTTTTTCCACACCTTTAATGCATTGCTAGAAGGTAATCATCAGATCATTCTTACATCGGATAAATACCCGAAAGAGATCGACGGTGTTGAAGATCGTCTTAAATCTCGTTTTGGTTGGGGCCTAACGGTTGCTATTGAGCCACCAGAGTTAGAAACCCGTGTGGCGATCTTAATGCGTAAAGCGCAAGAGAGTGGCATTAACTTACCTGATGAAGTGGCGTTCTTTATTGCTAAGCGTTTACGTTCAAATGTACGCGAGCTTGAAGGCGCGCTAAACCGTGTTATTGCTAACGCTAACTTTACCGGCCGTCCGATTACTATCGATTTTGTGCGTGAAGCATTGCGCGATTTGCTGGCTCTACAAGAGAAGCTAGTCACTATCGATAATATCCAAAAGACGGTAGCGGAATACTACAAGATTAAGATGGCTGACATGTTATCTAAGCGTCGTTCACGTAGCGTGGCGCGACCAAGACAGATGGCAATGGCGTTATCAAAAGAATTAACCAACCAAAGTTTGCCTGAAATTGGCGATGCATTTGGTGGTCGTGACCATACAACTGTTTTACACGCATGCCGTAAAATTGCCCAGTTGCGTGAAGAAAGTCATGACATTAAAGAAGATTATGCTAACTTGATAAGAACTTTATCTTCTTAATATCAGGGATATTGAATCAATGAAATTTTCAATTGATAGGGACGCCTTGTTAAAACCGCTTCAATTAGTCAGTGGTGCGGTTGAAAGACGTCACAACTTGCCAATTCTGGCAAACCTTCTAGTCGAAGTGAGTAATCACTCACTTAAGTTGACTGGTACCGATTTAGAAGTCGAATTAGTCGGTGAAGTTCAGCTCGAAGGTGAGGTTGTAGAAGGTCGTACTACCGTCCCTGCAAAGAAGTTTTTGGATATCGTTAAGTCTCTGCCTGAACAGGTAGAACTTAAGTTAGAGCAGCAAGACAATCGTTTACTATTACGTTCGGGTCGCAGTCGATTTACGTTGGCTACTTTGCCAGCTGAAGAGTATCCAAATGTCGATGCTTTTGAGGCTGAGATTGAGTTTACCCTGAAGCAGGGCACAATGAAGTCGCTGATTGATGCGACGCAGTTCTCTATGGCTAACCAAGATGTACGTTATTACCTCAACGGTTTGCTACTTGAAACCGAAGGTAACGTGCTGCGCGCTATTGCTACAGACGGACATCGTTTGGCGCTAAGCCATCGTATGATCGAAGCCTCGTTACCTGAAAAGCAAGTGATTGTACCGCGTAAAGGTGTATTGGAGCTGATGCGTTCGTTTGAAGCTGACGATCTCGATGTCACTATTGCGATTGGCGACAATGCGATTAGAGCGACCACGGCAACAGCCACGTTTACCAGTAAGTTAGTTGATGGACGTTTTCCTGATTATCGTCGCGTACTGCCAAAGGGTGGCGACAAAATCGTTATTGCTAGTCGTCTTCAGCTAAAACAAGCGCTACTGCGTGCATCTATTCTGTCGAATGAAAAGTTCCGTGGTGTGCGGGTACAGCTTGAAAATAACTTAATTAAGATCACAGCTAATAATCCTGAACAGGAAGAGGCAGAAGAGATCTTAGATGTTGAATATGACAATACACCGCTAGAGATAGGCTTTAACGTCAGTTACTTACTCGATGTCTTAAATAACCTGCCTTCTGATGATGTACGTATTACCTTGATAGACGGCAACTCAAGTGCGCTTATCGACAACCATATAGAGCAAGACTCTATGTATGTTGTTATGCCAATGCGTTTGTAGTCTACAGCTCTCTCTTCTATAGCTATCAATGACTAACCTGATAAAGGCCTAACGGGTTTTTATCAGGTTAACTTCATAATGAGCCATAGAGCTCTCCTTCGTTGTTATAAAGGTCATCAATGAGTCTTAGCCGTCTTCATATTGAAGCTTTTCGAAATATAACCTCTGCACAATTGCTGCCGGGTGACGGACTTAACTTAATTTACGGTCAGAATGGTAGCGGTAAAACCAGCATTCTTGAGGCGATTTATTTCCTTGGAATGGGGCGGTCTTTTCGTAGTCATCTCTCACAACGTGTGATTAAGAATGACGATGATGCTTTGACCCTGTTTGCCAATATGGAGAACGGTGACGAGCAGAGTAAGATAGGTTTACGCCGATTTAGAAGTGGCGATATTGAAGTTAAAATTAATGGTGATAAAGTAAAGCGTTTATCGACGTTAGCTGAAACCTTACCGATCCAAGTGATCACGCCTGAGAGCTTTTCATTACTGTTCGAAGGGCCAAAATCCAGACGTCAGTTCATTGATTGGGGCGCATTTCATTCTGACCCTCGTTTTTATGCTGCATGGGTCAATGTTCGTCGAATTTTAAAACAGCGAAATCAGTTGCTCAGAGATGGTTCACCCTATAGTTCGATACAATTTTGGGATAAAGAATTTATTCGTTATGCTGAACTGGTAACCGACATAAGAAAGCAATATGTAGACTCGTTAAATGAGCTACTTAAGGGTATAATCGGAGAGTTTTTACCTCAGGTAGATGTTAAGGTTTCTTTCACCCGAGGATGGGATGCGAAAACTGAGTATGCACAGCTACTCGAGACGCAATATCCTAGAGATTTAGCCACAGGCTATACCGTCAGCGGGCCTCATAAAGCGGACTTAAGATTACGAGTAGGAACCCTACCCGCTCAAGACGCTTTATCTCGTGGCCAGTTGAAACTGTTAGTCTGTGCGTTACGCATTGCACAGGGAAAGTTGCTCAAACAACAAATAGATAAAAAAAGTATTTATCTGGTGGATGATCTTCCATCGGAATTGGATGCACAGCATAGAAAACTATTGTTACAGCAATTAGCTGATACCGGGGCACAAGTTTTTGTCACGGCTATTGAGCCTGCAGCAATAGTGGATTCGTTAATCACGCCGCCAAGTAAGATGTTCCATGTGGAACACGGTTGTGTAACGGTAATTGAATAACCGACGAGAGAATAATATGTCAGAGAATAGTTATGATTCTTCGAGTATTAAGGTTCTAAAAGGCCTTGATGCGGTACGTAAGAGACCAGGAATGTACATCGGTGATACCGATGATGGTACAGGTCTACATCACATGGTATTCGAAGTGGTCGATAACTCTATCGATGAAGCGTTAGCGGGCCACTGTAACGACGTCATTATTACCATTCATGCCGATGGTTCGGTATCAGTGCGAGATGACGGCCGTGGTATCCCGGTATCGATCCACGAAGAGGAAGGTATCTCTGCTGCTGAAGTTATTATGACCGTACTTCACGCTGGTGGTAAATTCGATGATAACTCTTATAAAGTATCGGGTGGTTTGCACGGTGTTGGTGTATCTGTTGTAAACGCGCTCTCTTCTAAATTGCAAATGACCATTCGTCGTGAAGGCAAGGTATACGAGCAGTTTTATACTCACGGTGTACCTGATGCACCAATTAAGCCTATCGGTGAAGCGACTAAGACAGGTACAGAAATCCGCTTTTGGCCAAGTACAGAGACATTCACTGATGTCCTGTTCCATTTCGATATCTTAGCTAAGCGTGTTCGTGAACTGTCATTCTTGAACTCAGGTGTGGGTATTCGTCTTGTTGATGAGCGTGATAACCGTGATGAATTCTTCAAATACGAAGGCGGTATCAGTGCATTTGTTGACTACTTAAACGTTAACAAAACACCGGTAAACAAAGAAGTATTCCACTTCTGCCAAGAGCGTGAAGACGGTATCACCGTTGAAGTTGCAATGCAGTGGAACGATGGTTTCCAAGAGAATATCTTCTGTTTTACCAACAATATTCCACAGCGCGATGGCGGTACTCACTTAGCGGGCTTCCGTGGTGCGTTGACACGTAACTTGAATAACTACATGGAACGTGAAGGATATAACAAGAAAGGTAAAACTGCAGCTACGGGTGACGATGCTCGTGAAGGTTTAACTGCTGTTATCTCTGTTAAAGTACCCGATCCTAAGTTCAGCTCACAGACTAAAGACAAGCTTGTTTCAAGTGAAGTTAAGTCAGCTGTTGAGCAAACAATGGGTGAGCAGTTAGGTGATTACCTAATGGAGCATCCAAACGAAGCGAAATTGATCGTCGGTAAGATTATCGATGCTGCACGTGCTCGTGAAGCGGCGCGTAAAGCTCGTGAAATGACTCGTCGTAAAGGCGCATTAGATTTAGGTGGTTTGCCAGGTAAGCTTGCTGACTGCCAAGAGAAAGATCCTGGTCTTTCTGAAATTTACATAGTGGAGGGTGATTCTGCGGGCGGTAGTGCTAAGCAGGGTCGTAACCGTAAGAACCAAGCGATTCTTCCACTTAAAGGTAAGATTCTAAACGTAGAAAAAGCCCGTTTTGACAAGATGTTATCTTCTCAAGAAGTGGCAACACTGATTACTGCACTAGGTTGTGGTATTGGTCGTGATGAATATAACCCTGATAAAACACGTTATCATAACATCGTTATCATGACCGATGCTGACGTCGACGGCTCGCACATTCGTACACTGCTGTTGACCTTCTTCTTCCGTCAAATGCCTGAGCTGATTGAGCGTGGTTATGTTTATATCGCGCAGCCACCTTTGTACAAGGTGAAGAAAGGTAAACAAGAGCAGTATCTGAAAGATGATCCTGCATTGACAGAATACTTAACAACGCAAGCATTAGATAATGCCAATATCTATCCGTCTCAAGGTGCACCAGGCATGTCTGGTCAACCGCTAGAGCGTTTAGTTAATCAGTATCGTGAAGTTGAAGCTATCATTGCTCGTTTAGAGCAACGTTACCCAACTAATATCACTGATCTAATGCTATATCACCCAGCAATCACTAATGACATGTTGAGTGACGAAGCACAAGTTAAAGCCTGGGCTGATGCATTTGTCGCTGATCTTATTGATAAAGAAACTGGCGGTATCTTATATAGCGCTGAGCCAGTACTTGATCCTGAGCGTCAGGTTTATTTGCCAAAGATTACCATCCGTAAGCACGGTATCGATACACACTATATGTTCTCGTATGACTTCTTCCAGTCTACTGATTACCAACGCATCGTTAAGATGGGTAGCGAAATCAACGGCCTAGTTGAAGACGGCGGTTATGTACAACGTGGCGAGCGTACTAAAGATGTTGTCAGCTTTGTTGAAGCGCTAGAGTGGTTGATGAGCGAATCGAAGCGTGGCTTATACATTCAGCGTTATAAGGGATTGGGTGAAATGAACCCTGAGCAGTTGTGGGAAACTACAATGGATCCTGAGTCACGTCGTATGTTGCAAGTAACCATTGAGGATGCGATTGGTGCTGATCAACTATTTACTTGTTTGATGGGTGATCAAGTTGAGCCTCGTCGTGAGTTTATTGAAGCAAACGCGCTTAATGTGGCAAACCTCGACGTTTAAGTTTAGTTTTATCGGTAAACTTAAATATTGAGTAAAGTCGGTGCTATATGCACCGATTTTTTTTGTTAAAAACCCCGTACTGGTCATAATAAATTGTTTAGTAAAGCGCTAAAAAAACTGTTTAATATCAGAGAGCAGGTTGTTATTGAGCAACCAAAGAGCTTTAGTGGCTCCATGGAACACTTTCAATCCACACTCAGTGAGCCTAAGCCAATAAAAGCGCAGGCAGCAACAGATGTTGCTGATGTGACGATAGACCTTTCTGCATTGTTCTATAGCCTGTTATTCCCAAGCACCCAGCTAAATGGCACAGCAAACGAGCTTGAAAAAAGTGTATTTAGACGTGTTGAAGCCGCTCTCACATCACCCAAGGCAATTGCTGATCGGGTATTAAAATTGCCGACGCAAATAGCGGCATTAGACCAGCAGCTCGCCGATGAGAATAGCGATACTAAAGCACTGTTAGCCCTAATCGAGCGAGATCCTGTTTTGAGTGTTGAGGTATTAAAGCTATGTAACTCGCCACTGTTTAGACGCAGCGATAAAGAGATCACTAGTTTACAGCTGGCTTTAGTGCAGCTTGGACGTGAGCAGATGCGACGTTTTGTTACTACTGCGATGATGCGTAAAGTTATTGATATTAAACCTATTTATTTTCGTCGTTTCGGCAGTCAAGTATGGCGCCACTCTATGCAAGTGGCTTACTTGTCGAGTGAGCTTGCTCAAGAGGAAGCTGATAGTGCATTTTTATTAGGCTTATTGCATGACGTGGGTAAGATTGCGATTTTTAAGCTGTTATTAGAAGCATTTAAACAAGCAGAACCCGGTGAACAACCTTGCTCTAGTTTATTTCGGCAGGTAATGACAACCAAGTCTTTGAGTCTCAGCGCGCTACTGGCTCGCTATTGGGAGTTACCGTCATTATTTGAGGCAGAGCTCAGCCGTTTAGCTGTCATTGATTCTAAGCCTGCTGGTGGGCTTGCTGAGGTGGTTTGGCGCGCTAATCTTATCAGTGAATGCTCTATGCTATTTGAAGCGGGTAAGTTACAGCCGGAGCAATTAGAACGCTTGTTATTTGAAGCGAGCATAGACCGTGAAACGTTTGAGCAGCTGCATTTGAAACTTGTGCAGTTTTAAGTTTGTTCCTAAAAAGTCCCAATAAAAAACGCGCCAAAGGGCGCGTTTTTATTATTCAGCTACTCAGTGTTTACTGAAGGAGTGAAATATCAGCGGCATGTAAGAACTGCTCACGTAGGCTAGAAAGTAGCGCTAAGCGGTTATTCTTAAGTGCTTCGTCGTCAGCCATAACCATGACATCTTCGAAGAATGTATCAACACTCTCACGCAGGCTCGCAAGCAGTGCTAGCGCTTCTTGATAGTTAGCAGCCGCAAAAAGCGGTGCTAGCTGTGGCTGAAGCTCTGCAAGTTTAGCTGCAAGCGCCTTTTCAGCATTTTCGACAAGTAGTGTGTCATCGATAGCTGCTGGTAGTTCACCTTCAACTTTAGCCAAGATGTTTGATACACGCTTGTTGGCTGCTGCCAGTGCTGATGCTTGCTCTAGTGTTCTAAAGTGAGCAACGGCTTTAATGCGGCTTTCAAAATCAGCTGGTGCAGTAGGGCGACGAGCGAGTACCGCTAGAATAACGTCGACACTCACACCTTGATCTTGATACCAAGCACGGAAACGACCCATGAAGAACTCAAGTACTTGCTCTGCAACGTTTTCGTTAGTGAGGTTCTCGCCGTGTAGTTCTTGTGCTTTAGCAATTAAATCAACAAGATCTAGTGGCAAGTTGTTCTCTAAACAGATACGTAGCACACCAATTGCTGCGCGGCGCAGTGCAAATGGATCTGCAGCGCCTTTAGGCGCTTGGCCAATACCAAAAATACCCACTAGCGTGTCGAGCTTTTCTGCCAGTGCAACACAAATAGAGATAGGTGCTGTCGGTACGGTATCGCCAGAGAATTTCGGCTTATATTGCTCAGATAGAGCAACCGCAACGGCTTCAGTTTCACCGTTAAGGCGTGCGTAATGCATACCCATGGTGCCTTGAAGATCGGTAAACTCCATCACCATGTTAGTCATTAAGTCTGACTTAGACAGTAGACCCGCACGCGCAGCTTCTTCGCTGTTAGCATTAATGCTGCTAGCAATATAACCCGCTAAAGCAGATATACGTTCAACACGCTGTTTAATGGTGCCAAGCTGCTTTTGGAATACAACGGTTTCTAAGCTGGCAAGGCGTGCTTCAAGCGACTCTTTCTTATCAGTTTCAAAGAAGAACTCAGCATCGGCAAGACGTGGGCGAACCACTTTTTCGTTACCAGAAATAATCTGCTGTGGATCTTTTGACTCAATGTTAGTCACAAAGATAAAGTTTGGTAGCAACTGACCGGCATTATCAAATACAGGGAAGTATTTTTGATCGCCTTTCATGGTGTATACCAAGGCTTCTGCTGGTACGTCTAAGAACTTTTCTTCGAAGCTGGCCGTTAATACAACTGGCCACTCTACGAGAGAAGTCACTTCTTCTAGTAAGTCATCTTCAAGATCGGCTACGCCGCCAATCTTAGCTGCAGCAGCCTCAGCACCAGCTTTAATAATCGCTTTACGCGCTTCATAATCCGCTAATACTTTACCTTTCTCTTTAAGAGCAATAAGGTAGTTGTCAGCATGATCTAGCTCGAAGCTAGACTCACCCATAAAGCGGTGACCACGAATCACGCGATCAGATTTAATACCTAATAATTCACCATCAACCACTTCGCTACCTAGTAGCATAGTCACCGTATGGACCGGGCGGATAAATTGAGTCGTGTTGCTACCCCAGCGCATAGGCTTAGGAATAGGTAACTTATCTAAAGAGCGCTGCGCCATATCGGCAATCAGGCTTTTAGTTTCAACACCAACAACACGCGCTTGGTGCAGTAACCATTCACCTTTGTCAGTCTTAAGACGCTCAGCTTGCTCAACAGTAATACCGTTACCACGAGCCCAGCCCATAGCGGCTTTTGTTGGGTTACCGTCAGCATCAAAAGCTTGAGCAACAGCAGGGCCGCGCTTTTCAACAACTTTGTCTGCTTGTGCCTGTGCAAGTTGGTTGATGCTAATAGCTAGGCGACGCGGCGCTGCATGCCATACCGCAGACTCAAAGCTTAATTCTGCTTTAGCTAGCTCTTCGGTAAAGTTGGCTAAAAAAGATTCGGCTAGCTTACGCAGTGACTTTGGTGGTAACTCTTCTGTGCCTACTTCAATAAGTAAGTTTTCAAAATTCATCTGTTATTCCTCTACTTACACATTGGGAAGCCAAGCGCTTCACGGGCCTGATAGTAAGACTCAGCTACGCCTTTAGCCATGGTACGAACGCGTAAGATATAACGCTGGCGCTCAGTAACAGAGATAGCGTGGCGAGCATCTAGCAAGTTAAATGCATGAGAGGCTTTCATTACTTGCTCATAAGCAGGTAGTGGAAGTGGCTTTTCTAGCGTCAATAAACGCTCACAAGCTTGCTCACAGTCGTCGAACATCTTGAACAGTACTTCAACATTGGCATGTTCGAAGTTATAAGTTGATTGCTCAACCTCGTTCTGATGGAAAATATCGCCGTACATGATCTTGCCCATTGGGCCATCGGTCCATACAAGGTCGTAGACGCTGTCTACTTCTTGAATGTACATCGCTAGGCGCTCAAGACCGTAAGTAATTTCACCTGTTACGGGCTTACACTCTAGACCACCCACTTGCTGGAAGTAAGTAAATTGAGACACTTCCATGCCGTTCAGCCAAACTTCCCAACCTAGGCCCCAAGCACCAAGAGTCGGAGATTCCCAGTTATCTTCTACGAAGCGCACGTCATGAACATTCATATCAACACCAAGGGCTTCTAATGAGCCTAGGTATAGTTCTTGAATGTTACTTGGCGATGGCTTTAGTACTACTTGGAATTGGTAGTAGTGCTGAAGACGGTTAGGGTTTTCACCGTAACGGCCATCAGTCGGGCGACGACATGGCTGAACATAGGCACTGCTCATTGGCTCTGGGCCTAATGAACGTAAGAATGTCATCGGGTGGAATGTACCGGCTCCGACTTCCATATCTAATGGTTGAACGATTGCGCAACCTTGCTGCGCCCAGTATTCCTGCAGGGTCATAATGAAGCCCTGGAATGTTTTTACGTCGTGTTTCGTCGTCATATCCGCTTGTCTACTGCCTGGAAGCTTTAATAGAAAATGGTTTCGATTATACCTTGTAGAATAACGCTTATGTAGGTTATTTTTTATCTTACTGACGATAAATTTAGGATTAAGGTTATGGAAGTAACGCGTTGCGGTTGGGTTAGCGCTGAACCCATCTATCAAGAATACCACGACAAGGTATGGGGAAGGCCGGTTTTTGATAGTAGAGAGCTGTTTGAAAAGCTGTGTTTAGATGGTCAGCAAGCGGGTTTATCTTGGATTACTATTCTCAAGAAACAGCAAAATTATGAGGCGGCATTTGCCAATTTCGACCCTAAAATAATCGCAACATTCGATGCCAAAAAAGTCGAAGAGTTATTGCTTAATCCTGGAATTGTACGCAATCGTTTAAAGGTAAACTCGATCATCAGAAACGCAAAAGCCTACCTTGAATTTGTTGAACAGGGTAATGATTTCTCAGCATTTTTGTGGGGTTTTGTTGATGGTTCACCCAAGGTCAACCACTTTACATCTATGAGTGAATTGCCGGCACAAACTCCAGCATCTGAAGCCCTGTCTAAGGCATTAAAAAAGATGGGGTTCAACTTTGTCGGCCCGACAATTTGCTACGCCTTTATGCAGGCTGTGGGCATGGTCAATGACCACACTACGGACTGTTTTTGTTATAAAAAATAACACTCATATCTTAAACGTTTAAGGCTGTGTCATCAGAAGTTGTGATGGGTCTTCTGAGTGCAAATAGATAGCTTTAAACTCGACTTCACCCGTTGTACTTTCAGAGGTATTTACAAAGCTAATATTGCTATCAAACTCCTGTATCAATTTTTTGTTTTTTGCAGTCAATTCGTTAGTGATAAGAGACAGGGCGCAGATTCGTCCAGAACAGACAGTATGCTGTTCATAGATAGCTAAGTCTTTTAGGGCGATTAATTGCTGATTGAGTTTTTCTTGTCGATTAATCGCAAGCTCACTATTTGTGTTTGCGCTAGAAGTTTGCTCGATAAAATCTGCCATACCGACTGTTAATACATGGGTCAAGGCCGCGCCATCAAGAGTACCTTGTTCATTTACAAAGAATGCATTTATCGAAGCCTCATCGACGAGTTTGGTGTATTGATTGTTGAGGCTATCAGGCTGCTGTGTAGAAAGTTGTTGTTTTTGCGTGATTGCCTCTTGTTTCAATCGGTTGCTATCGGCATTTGTTTCCGGTTCTTTTTGGCTCTCTAGAGTTAATGTCTTTTCAGTCGTAAATTGTGGGGTTTGAGTTGTTGTATCTGCTGAGTTTATAAACTGTATTGTGACAATGATAGATAGTGCAGCGCTAACTATAGCTAAAGCAATTACTCTATATGTACTCATGTTTTTATTCCCTAATGTGTAAAGAGTTCCATTCCCTAAGTTTTAATATAATGTATTAGCTAAAGTTAATGAAGGCATTTGAATAAAGGATGTTCCACGTGGAACATCCTTTTTTATTGTTAGCTTTTGGGCTAATAATGCAATTTTTGAATCAAAAAATAATTTCCCTCAAATTTAAAAAACCACAGCTAAGTTACTCAGATTTTAAATTAAAAATTGAAATTTATTCTTCAAAAAAGAACGCTTCTCTCTGCTTACCTCTATTTTTCGAACCACCATTTAATTGGTCCATTGTTTCTGCATTAAACAGTTTACCGTTAACCATGGTGTAAGTTACTCGATCGGTTACGCGAATATCTTCTAGCGGATTACCATCGATAACGATTAAGTCGGCTAGCTTACCTTGCTTGATTGAACCAATTTGGTGATCCATTGCAAAGTGTTTCGCTGGGTTGATGGTGGCCGTTTTTAGAACCTCAAGATTACTCATCCCGCCTTGAGCAAACATCCACATCTCCCAATGAGCGGCCAAACCTTCACGTTGACCATGGGCACCGATATTCGCTTTGATGCCGACTTCATTTAACTCGTTAGCAACGCGAGCCACATTGAAGTGGTTGTAATGCTCATCGGGTGCAGTAGGGCGACGCATGGAGCGGGCGTCTAAAATATCCGACGGTACATACATAGAAAGACGTGGGTGAGCCCAAACATCTGTCTTATCGTACCAATAGTTCTCACCTGAAATTCCGCCATAAGCGACAACGAGTGTTGGCGTATAGCCCACATCGGTTTGTCCCCAGAATTGTTTTATATCGCTATAAACATTGGCTGCTGGTAGCGAGTGTTCAATACCTGTATGACCATCGGCGATCATGGTGAGGTTGTGTTGCAGCAAGCTTCCGCCTTCAGGTACAACCATCATCTCTAGCTCGCGTGCTGCAGCAATAACTTGTTGGCGTTGATTACGACGAGGCTGGTTATAACTCTTTACACTGAAAGCCCCGACTTTCTTGAGGCGCTCTAGGTGGAATTTTGCATCATCTAGCGAGTCGATGTGCGAAGTGTAACCGGGCGCATTAGCACCATATAAAATGGTACCGGTTGAGAATATACGCGGACCTGCAATATTACCGGCTTTCTGTTGCTCTGAAGCGGCAAAGATTTCGGTAGTATCATTTGATGGATCATGAATCGCCGTCACACCTAATGATAGGTTTGAATACAACTCCCAGTTTTGTTGAGGGATGATTTCATTTTCCCCTTGAGCACCGTGGGCGTGAGCATCGAATAAACCAGGCATCAGAGTTTTGCCTTTAATATCGATAACTTTAGCACCGTCTGGAATATCAATTACAGAGGCAGGGCCAACGCTAACAATATGGTTATCTTTGACGATAACCGTACCATTTTCGATGACTTGATCGTTTTCCATGGTGATGATGTTGCCGCCAACGAAGGCGATTGTTCCACGTGGAACATCGGCCTTTTGAGTGAAACCAAGATCGGTAATCGTTGGCTTAACTTTGTTATCTTCAGCCTGTTCATTATATTGAGTATCTACATTCACCTGATACAACTCAGGACCAAGGGTCCAATACAGTTGATCGCTGTCGTTGTTCCAACTAATACTTTCACCCGCACGAACACTTAACTGCTCAACAGGAAGGTTGCTCGCCTTGGGACCAATCTGAACTGTTTCGCCGTGTTTGGCAAAGGGGGTAACGAACACTTTAAAGCGTTCGGCAAAAGCTAACTGTTTACCATCAGGTGATACTCTAAACTCAGTTGCATGCTTACTGGTGTAATGCACGCGTTTCTCGAAACCGTTTAAGCCAATTGAAGCTAGCTGTGGTGTTTCACCGCTTTCCATAAAATAGACGCGGTCGTTATCGGCACCAAACTGTGGTTGGTATCCTTCGGCTGTAATCTTAGTATTGTTATCACCATCAATATCGACTTGGTAAAGGCCCGTTTCTTGAGACCAGGTGCGCGGGGTGATGTAACCGCCTTTGGCTTTACGGTAAACCACGGTCTCACCATCAGGAGAGAAGGTGGGTTCGACATATTTCCCCGGCTCTTCGGTGAGTACCTTTACGCGCTTATTACGTACGCTTGCTAGGCTCACTGTACCTTGCTCTTGGTCATCCCAAGTGGTGAAAACAACACTCTTGCCATCACGAGACCATTGTGGAAATAGTTCTCGCAGTTCACTATCGAGCTTAGTGAGTCGTGACATTTTGCCATCGGGTAAACTCTTAACCCAAATCTTACCTAGTGCTTCAAATGCCACCTTGCTTCCATCTGGTGATACTTGAACCATGCGCAGCATCTTCACATCGAACACATCTTTATCGAGATCCTGTTGGAAACGTACCGCTGGTTGAACTGCGCGCTCAGTTTTTACCGTAAATGGAATTTGCGCTACCGACTTAGACTCAACCTTAAGCTTGTTGATTTTACCCTTGGCCCAAAACACAATCTCTTCGTTATCGGCAGTCCAACTCATGGTTGGATATACCCCATGAATAGCCCAGGTTTCTTGCATGTCACGGTCTAAGTCGCCATATAGCTTTTCTGTTTCACCGGACTTAAGGTCGAGTAGATATAGTGAAGACTGAAAACCGTCACGCTTGATGTAAGCAAGCTTTTTACCATCTGGACTAGGTGTAGGCCTAATGGCACCGCCAGTGCCCTGGATAAGCACTTCGATATCACCTGTTTGAGTATCGTAACGCTTTATCTTATAGATGCCTTTTACTGAGTCTTTTGAATAGTGGAATGTCTTACCTGGTGTCGCATCTTGGCTAAAGTAGATGTAGCGACCATCTGGAGAGTAAGCGGGTTCACCTAAGTCTTTCTGTTCGTTAGGACGTTCTGTTAGTTTGACGCCATCACCACCTGCTACGTGATACATCCATACTTCACCTGCACCCAAGCTTCGACTTCCAGTAAAGTGCTTACGCGCGACGAGATATTGCCCATCAGGGCTCCAGGCAGGACTGTTTAATAAACGGAAGGTTTCTTTGGTTACTGGGCGAGGGTTGCTACCATCAGCTTCCATGATCCAGATATTGTCGCCACCATCTTCATCAGAGGTGAAGGCAATGTATTTACCGTCAGGGCTGTAAACTGGCTGCATCTGCCAAGCGATACCTTCAGCTAGTGGTGTTGCTTCACCACCTGCAATAGGCATTTGATAAATATCACCTAACAGATCAAACACCACATGTTTACCGTCAGGGCTAACACTAACGTTCATCCAGGTTCCTTCATTTACTTCAATCTTTACCTGCTCTAAGGGGGCATTCGCTGGTGCATTAACTTGCCAGGCTTGTTTCTCTTCTTCGGCAATTGTTGGAGTACTGAAGCTAAGGGCAATAGCTGCATATAGGGGGGTAAGCTTATTGTTTAACATGCTAATCCTATGATTCTTGTTATCGTTATAAAGGAGTGATTTCAGGTGTCTCTTCTTAATTGTTGGTGATAGTGCTTAACTGGACGTTAAATCGTGCAACAGTTATCGCACAATTTGCTTAACAGTAAAACAAAAAATCTGTTTCAATTAGTTAAGTTAATACAAGGAAGAAGCGGTCGAGTGTGTGGGGTGTTTGATTGGTTAAGTGTGCAATTGAATAAGGTGAGTATTGTAAGTTAATAGATTTAGATTGGTGGATAGGTGCTTGGCAATAGCTGTTATGAGCAGCTGGGTATTGCTCAGTTATAGCTAAGATAGGCGGCTATAATCATGGCTATATCAATGCAACGTTGTCAGCTATTTTGATATTAGAACCGATGATAACTCTGCAAGTTACGCCACCACGCCAATCTGGCAATAACGCTTTTTCGAGTCCAGGGTAGGCTTGTTCCATCTTCTTACAGGGATCCGTTTCGCCGGTGATCTCCAAAACAAGTTTGCCAATGACAAGTTGCTTACCGACATCTTGTGCAGAGAAACTTATGTCATTGATGAGTAAATTTGCACGGCGGGTAAACCAGGGAAGTTGTTTGTCAATTTCATTGCAAGCGAGCTGCCATTGCTGAATAGACATCACTGTAACTTGGCGATTACCTGGGCGACCAAAGATGTCGTTTTCAACACCTTTGGCTTGGGTGACCTCGGCTTGTTCGACCGTGATCATCGGTCCACGCTTTTCAGTTTTAAATGCAATACCAATTAATGATGCCATGATAATTCCTTTTATCTACTTTGTAAGTTAATGGCTAAAGACCTTTCTTTATCAGATATTGATAAGGTGTCGCATCTGTTTGGCTAGCGATTAATGTGTGATCCATAAACTCGCAAAAACTTGGGATATCACGGGTCGTTGCAGGATCATCTGCAATAATAAGTAAAGTCTCGCCCTCATTCATGCGTCTTACTGATTTACGCACCATCATTACCGGTTCAGGGCATCTTAGGCCTAAAGCATCGAGTTGATGTTGTGCGGCATTAAATAGTTCGTTCATATTTCCTCGGCTGAACGATTAAACATAAGTGGCTAATATTACTCCAGCGTCTTGGTTTATCCAAGCGTCTAGCGTTAATTTGTGAGCTCAGGGCTATTCATTGGTTGCAATGTTCCACGTGGAACATTGCAAATTAAAACGAGCCATTTAGGCAGTGATAGGGGCAAACTGCGCTTTTAGCAGCTGCTTGATATCTTCAGGTGCTAATTCGATATCTAGCCCTCGACGACCACCGCTAACAAACATCTTATCGAGCGAAGCTGCAGACTCATCGATTATGGTTATCAGCTGTCTTTTCTGCCCAAGAGGACTGACACCACCAAGTACATAGCCAGAACTGCGCTGCACTTCCACGCCTTCAGCCATTACAGCCTTCTTAGCTTTTGTGGCTTTAGCTATAGCCTTCATGCTGAGCTTTTCCGCAACAGGAATTATCGCCACAGCCAGCTGCTTTGCATCTAGCTTAACGACCAAGGTTTTAAATACTAATTCGGGAGACACTCCAATTTTTTCGGCGGCTTCTAAGCCATAAGCGTGGCAAGCTGGATCGTGTTGATACTCGTGAACTTGATGGGCTATTTTGTGTTTTACCAATAAGTCGATAGCGGGGGTCATTTGTTTACCTAATTGGCGTGCGATTGTGTTTTTTTAAATTAAAGTAATTTTTCCATAACCAGCACCTTAATACCGTGATAAATCACTTGTTCTACAGGTTGCCAGCCGAGCGAAGCATATAGACCGCCTGATAACTCTTCTGTCTGTAAGTTGATGCTATTAACTCCCAATGTTTTGGCCTTGGCGATAACGGCATTAATTAATACTTGAGCCACACCTTTACCTCTATATTTTGCATCGACATAAACACCCCCGAGCCAATGCTCACGTTCGGGGTAGATGTCCATTTCATGAAAACGTAGCTGGGCAGCACCAATTAGCTTCTGTTTTTCCTGTGCGATAATGATCAGTGGCAACTTGTCGCTGTTAAGATAATCAGTGAGCTTTTGTTCAAGTTCCACTGTACTGCGTCCTTCACCAATATAGCCCCATTCATCGCTATACCATTTAGCTATTTGTACAATAGCTTCAGGCTTTTCAGAGAGTAAAAGTTGTTGCATTTGCTCGTGTTCTCCAAATCGTTGTTGAGTACATTACTTTAACAAGTGCTAATTTTTTCCAACCTAAAATTTAGCCCTATATAGTGGTTTATTATTTTGCCAATGAGCCAATATACACCGTTGCTAACGTGATTGAAGCCACTATATGAGAGTATTATCTGTTTTTTTGTAAATTAGACTTTTTACTTAACTTTGTCTAAGTTGTTGTGATACATTAACTTTATTGTTAAAGAGGTGCTCCTCTTGTATATTGATTCAAGGATGAATAGATCGACATGGATAATGTTGAGAAGCCTGCCAAGGTGAGTTTCTGGAGTAAGCTGCAAAGTGTTGCTCTGACAGTTGTTGCGGTAATGTTGTCGTTAGGGCAGTGGAATGACACTAAAGATGCTGTTAGTAGTGCCTATGAGTCATTTGTCGCAAACTGGACAAATGACATAGAGTACAAGCATCTTTCTACTCTGCACGTCGGGCAAACTGAAGCTTACATTACCAGTATTTTTGGTAACCCACATGTGTCCAAAATATCTAAATCTGACTCCGAAATTGTCTACTTTTACTATGGAAATAAAAAATACCAACTCACTTTAGCCATAAAAGATAAGCGTTTATCAGGCTACGCAGTTGTCGGCTTGAGTCCTGATTTCCAAATCTCGGTACCTTATACAACGCAAACATTACTATCGACTCCGCTAGAACACTATTTTTCTCAAACAGATCGTTACTTCTCTGATGCAAACAATATCGAGTATTACGCTGAGTCCCACGATTTAGGTAAAAAAGCGATGTTCTACAACCTCATTCTCGGGGCTGTAAATTATGGCAACTTTAGCACTAGTGATCGTAGCTCTGTAAAGCAGTTAAATGCTGACTTAGATCGTGGCATTGAAGATGTAAGCACTGCATTAGCCACAAGTAGAAAGCTTACTCCAAACTATTTTGCTGTTACTGAGCTTGCGCCCAAAGTTATGGTTGAAGGGCTATTAACTCACTTTGAATATAAGACACTTTTAAAAATAGATTAACATCAAGGATGAAAAATGAATCTAAAACTAAGCGCTATATTTTTAGGGCTAACCTTAGTTGCTGCCTGCCAATCAACAAGTAAGGCTCCTAATTGGTATTTGAATCCAGTAACGACAAATAGTGCATCACTCGTTGCTGTTGGTGAGGCTGCATCACTTGATAAAGCTAAACAAAAGGCAATGAGTGCCCTTAACCAGCAGCTTTGGACCGAAGTAAAATCGAAAGGTCTAAGTCGTAATATTGCAAACGACATTAATGGTCAGGAGCATTACCAGCAGCTAAATGACTTTAGCGTGAATACCAAGACATCAGCAGTCGTACTCAATGGCGTTGTTTTCTCAAAGGCTCAACAAGTGGGCAGTACGTTTTATGTTGAGGCAGTGGTTGATAAGGCAAAAATTAACAGCCAACTGCTTGCTGACATTGAAAGCTACAATCAACAAGCGCAGTTTGAACTCGATAGCTTGCCACAGATGGATCCTCTCGTGTGGTGGTTGAAAAATGTTGATGTGAGTTCGCTTGAGCGCAGCATGGCAAGCCGCTTATCTATGTTGGCAGCCTTATCAGCTGTAGAAAATACCCCTCAAAACCTAATTCCGCAGTTAAAAACAAAAGTGGCACAAGTACATTCGGGTATCAAGGTAGCGATTGCGGCTAAGCCAAATGATCAACGGATGAAAAAATCAGTTACGGCTCATTTTACTGAATTCAATATCCAGGTTGTAGACGGCTCATCAAGCAACTTTAGTCATCAACTTATTCTAGATACCGATTGGCGCAAGAACTACATTTCAGATATGTATATTTCAACCGTCCAAGTTAACTTAATACTTAAAAATCAGAGTGGTAGCACTTTGGCTAGTAATGAAATTATAGCCAATGCTAATTCTGTAACCAGTTATGAGCGTGCCAATGAAGGTGCCTCTCGCCGTTTTTCTGCCGAGTTAAAAGAGCAGGACTTTTGGAAAGCTTTAGGGCTTTAGTAAAATTTATATAATTGAATAGGGATATCAATATGTTTAAAAAAGCTTTTGTTGCATTAGCCGTGTTAACCGCAGTAACTGGTTGTAAGTCAACTGGCCCTAATGTTTGTTCTGCATCAACTCGAGTAGAGCTACCCGTAAGTGATCATGTGGTTAAAGGCACTGCGAGTACCAAGGTCATTATCTTTGAGCCAGATCTAAAAGTTGATACGACGACAGCAAAAAATATTACTGCATCTTTTCATCAATCTCTCACTAAGCAGATAGATAAGACGGGATCAAAAATCGTTGATCGGAGTTTAGCTAAGAAATTGAAATCGGAACTACAAATAGCTGAAGCGAGCGGTAAATATAGCTCTGAGGGCGTTCCGGTAGCGGATTTTGCTATCTTTACTGATATTGGCGTTGCTAACTTTTCTCGGGAATTTAAAGCTGCTCATGAAGCCTATGATCCAATTAAGGATAAACGCGTTAGAGTTGCAGCCTCGTGCAATTTCAAAGCAACGATTGAGGCGAGTACCAGAGCCGTCTCATTGCCTGATATGTTGACGTTAGATCAAATCCAATTCGAGGGAGACAGTGATTTCTCATTTGATACAAGTAATTCACGCTGTCCAATTTCTAAAGATCAAATGAGCAGTATGATCGCCGAAGCAGCTAAATATGCGGTTACTCGTAATGATGATTTGAAGAATTTATTGGCGCCAAGAGCAGGAGTTGTAGAGATGCGCCAATGTGATGCGGGTACTATGGTGCGTATCGATATGGGTAGTCGCCATGGGGTAGAACCTGAGTGGGAAGTTGATTTCATCACTCATGAGAAAGTCACTAACTATGCCGGTGAAATCGAAATCGAAACCAGCGGCTATGGCGAAGGTGAGGTCATTAACAATGCTGAGCATGGTATTAAACCGAACCATTCTTGGGTTATTATCGATAACGATATGGCTGGAAAAGTAAAGAGTGGCGACACTGTTAAAGTGAAGTTCAAAGATGCATGTAATGATATGTCTATTTTCGCTAGTTTATGCCATAAAACATCTGAAACAATGTCAAAAACATTCAGCTTTTAAAGGATTAAAATGAAAAAAGTATTAATTTCAGCAGCCGTTTTGGCAATGCTAGGCGGTTGTTCAAGTAATGATACTGTACAGAACGTGCAGCAGAACGACTGTTTTTACCCAGATGCTCCAACTGTTAGCGCGCCTCGTTGGGTGTGTGATGTTATGCCTGAAGGTATAGAAATGGGAGCGGTTGGATACGCCAAGAAGAGTGTGGCTGGATTGAGCATTATGCGAGATGTTGCTACCAATGATGCCCGAGCTAGATTGGCGCAGCAGTTTGAATCAAACGTTAATACCCTGTTCAAGCAAGCAACTAAAGCTAATGTAATCTCGACCACTGAAAGTGTGTCTGAAGAGGTTAATGAGTATTTTGAATCAGTCACTAAAAACGTAACGAGCCGTACTTTGTCTAATAGTCGAGTGATCGTTACTCAACGTAGCCCTGGTGGTGGACTATATACGTTAGTGGGCATGGACAACGTCACCTACGACGAAAACCTAGCAAAAGTGGTTGCCGCAGCGGGTAAGAAAGATCCTGAATTGTGGAATAAGTTTAACAACAAGAAAGCCGCTGAAGAGCTAGATGCGGTGCTTTCTACGTTACAAAAACTTTAATCTGACCTAGTTATAAGAAGGAAGCACTTTGCTTCCTTCTTGCTTTATGTAGGTCTTAATACGTTTCAGGCTGTGATGAAAGGATTCAAGAATGAAAACTCGTTTAACAGGTTTAATGACTTGCTTAATGCTGAGTGTGCCGTCGGTTTTTGCTGCCGATCGCTTTGCAGAGATTGATGCTGAAATAGATAAAGCTGGTTTCACTCAAGAACAAAAGGATAAGGAATATCAGGATTTTGTTTTTGCTTATATGGCTGAATATGAGAACTGGCGAGTTGAATACCTTAGAGAGTTCGATCAGTACAGAGCGGAAATCATCAAGAAGTGGGGCGTTGGTGATGTATCTGAGCGGCATAAGAGTGTTGAGTACTCCGCGGATCAAAATGTAAAGTCGATCATCGATTATGATAGCAATGAAATCTCCGTTTCTATTTTAGTTGATAGCAATACTACCGATGAAGAGGCGAAAGCTGAACTCAAGAAACAAGTGCAAGTATTAGCTGCAACTCCAGACTCCAATGTATCTAAAGTCATTATAGCGCTTGAACCAAAAGCTGTTGCTGCTGTTGAGGTTATTCTTGTAGCATTCTCTGCTGAAAATGAGAAACAGGCTAAACAAGTCATCATAGAGCAAACAAAAGCACAATTAGTCGAGATAGATAAAGAGTCGGATAAGGTACAGTTAACTAAAGCTGATAGTTTATCTATAGACATGATTGAGCAAGTCACTATTCAGAAAAAGAAAAAGTTACTTGCTGTAGCCAAAGAGCGATTAATTGCCATTGCTGACGATTACGATAAACAGCGTGCAGAAAAGGCCGAGACATTAACGGCAAAGAAGATTGTTGAATACAAGGTTGCTTTGCCTAAGAATGGTTTAAGTGCTCGGGCCAATGCCGTGGTTGATTTTGCTCAGGTCGAAGGCGAAAAGTGGCAAGTGCCATCAGCTTTAATTATGGCGGTTATTCATTCTGAATCAAGCTTTGACCCTAAAGCAACATCGCCTATTCCTGCATACGGTTTGATGCAAATCGTACCTACAACCGCGGGTTATGACGTTAATCAGATAGTTAGAAAAATTAGTGAGCCTATGACATCAGGTGATCTTTATACGCCAGATATTAACGTTGAAACAGGTGCGGCTTATCTTAATATCCTCAATAAGCGCTATTTGAAGTCGATAGAGAATGACGAGAGCCGTCTTTACTGCGTGATTGCTGCATACAACACAGGTGCAGGTAACGTGGCTAAAGCGTTTAACGCTGACGGCGCACGTAACATACGTAAAGCGTCGAAGATCATTAATCAAATGAGTCCTGATGAAGTTTATCAGCACTTGCTGGTTAACCTGCCTTATGACGAAACTAAGCACTACCTTAAAAAGGTCAGTAGTCGAATCGAGCTATACCAAGATAAGCTTTAACTTATTTTTAGCATTAAAAAAGCCAGCTGATGCTGTAATGCCGTTCACTTAAGGTGAACGGCATTTTTATTTTTGGCATACCGTTGAGGCCTTGGTTTTACTGTTCTGGGG